>JBBIOF010000566.1:0-2311 GCA_037443505.1 Candidatus Rokuibacteriota bacterium | reverse complement strand
GCCCCGATGGCCGCCAGTGCCGCCAGCTCGTCGCGCTCCAGCCCGGCCCGCCGGGCCAGGTCGTGGACGGAGGCGAAGGGCCGCTCCGCGCGGGCGGCGACGACGGCCCGTCCCGCCCGCTCGCGGAGCCCCTTGACGTAGCGGAGCCCCAGCCGCACCGCCAGCGGCCCGCCGCGTCCCGCGCCCGCCCCGGCCTCCGGCGCCGCCTCCAGGGTGCAGAGCCAGCCGGAGCGCGTGACGTCCACCGGCAGGATGCGGAGGCCGTGGCGCTGCGCGTCCTTCACGATGGTGGCCGCGTGGTAGAAGCCCATGGGCTGGTTGTTGAGCAGCGCCGCGTAGAAGGGGGCCGGCTGGTGGACCTTGAGCCACGCGCTGGCGTAGGCGAGCAGCGCGAAGCTGGACGCGTGACTCTCGGGGAACCCGTACAGCGCGAACGAGGTGATGGCGTGGACGATCTGCTCGGCGGCCGGGCCGGTGATTCCCCGGCGCGCCATGCCCTCCCGGAGCTTGACCTCCACCTCGGCCATGCGCTGCTCGCTCCGCTTGAAGCCGAACGCGCGCCGGAGCTCCTCCGCCTCGGTTCCGGTGAAGCCGGCCGCGACCATGGCCATGCGCAGGAGCTGCTCCTGGAAGAGCGGAACGCCCAGGGTGCGGGAGAGGATGGGCTCGAGGCTCGGGTGCGGGTAGGTGACCGGCTCTCGCCCGCGACGGCGGCGGACGTAGGGGTGGACCATGTCGCCCACGATGGGGCCGGGGCGGATGATGGCCACCTGCACCACCAGGTCGTAGAACCGCTCGGGGCGGATGCGCGGCAGGGTCGCCATCTGCGCGCGGCTCTCCACCTGGAAGACGCCGATGGTGTCCGCGCGCTGGAGCACGCGGTAGACGGCCGGGTCGTCGGGCGGCAGGCGGGCCAGGTCGATCTCGGCCCCGGTGGTGGCGGCGAGCTGGATGGCCTCCTGGAGCACGGACATCATGCGCAGCCCCAGGAGGTCGATCTTGATGATGCCGAGCGCGGCGCAGTCGTCCTTGTCCCACTGGATGACCACGCGGCGGGGCATCGTCGCCGGTTCCAGCGGGACCACGTCGTCGAGGCGGCCGGCGGCGATCACCATGCCCCCCGAGTGCTGGCCCAGGTGGCGGGGCAGGTCCTGGATGCGCGCCCACAGCCCGGCGAACATGCGGACGCGGGGATGGCTCGGGTCGCACCCCGCCTCGGCGAGGTGCCGGGTGAGCAGGTCGTCGGGGTCCCGGTAGCCCCAGTCGGGGCTGAGGCGCGCCAGCCGGTCCTGCATGTCGGCAGGCAGCCCGAGCGCCTTGCCCACCTCGCGCGCGGCGCTGCGGCCCCGGTAGGTGATGACGCTGGCCGTCATGCCGGCGCCCAGCGGGCCGTAGCGCCGGTACACGTACTGGATGACCGCCTCGCGGCGCTCGCCGCTCGGCAGGTCGAGGTCGATGTCGGGCCACTCGCCCCGGGCCTCGGAGAGGAACCGCTCGAAGAGCAGGTCCATGCCGACGGGATCGACGGCGGTGATGCCGAGCGCGTAGCAGACCGCGCTGTTGGCGGCCGAGCCGCGGCCCTGCACCAGGATGTCGTGGGCGCGGCAGTACTCCACGATGTCGTGGACGATCAGGAAGTAGCCGGCCAGGTCGAGCCGGCCGATGATCGCCAGCTCGTGGGCCACCTGGCGGCGCGCCCGCTCGGCCAGCGGGCCGGTGCCGTACCGCCGGCGCACGCCGCGGGCCACCAGCTCCCGCAGGTGCTCGTGCGCCGTCTGCCCGGGCGGCAGCGGGTAGTCGGGAAAGCGGTAGCCGAGGTCCTTGAGCGTGAAGCCCAGGCGCATGGCCAGCTCGCCCGTCGCCGCCACCGCCTCCGGCAGGTCGCGGAACAGCCGGACCATCTCGGCCTCGCCCCTGAGCCCGCGCTCGCTGTTGCCGAGGAGCCTCGTGCCCGCGTGGTCGAGGTCGGTCTTCTCGCGGATGCACGTGAAGAGGTCGGCGACCGCCCGGCCACCGGGCCGGGCGTAGAGGGGCTGGTTGGTGGCCAGCAGGGGCACCCGCGCCGCGCGGGCCAGGCGCACCAGGCGCTCGGTGACCCGCTCCTGCTCGCGGTCGAGGTGGCGCTGGACCTCGACGAAGCAGCCGGACCGGCCGAAGAGCCGCACCAGCGTGGCCAGGCACTCCACCGCCTCGTCGTGGCGGCCGGCCGCGGCCAGCCGCGCCAGCGGCCCCCGGCTCCCGCCCGTCAGGCACACCAGGCCGTCGGTGAAGGGCTCGAGGTCCTCCAGTGCGAGCGCCGCCTCGCCCTTGG
>JBBIOF010000565.1:0-2312 GCA_037443505.1 Candidatus Rokuibacteriota bacterium | reverse complement strand
GACTCGTCGGCCAGGGCTCCGCGCTCGGCGAAGGGCACGCCGAGGGCGGCGTACTCCTCGGCCAGCCAGCCCACGCCGACGCCCACGGCGAGCCGCGGACCGGCCAGCGCCGCCAGCGTCGCCAGGGCCCGGGCCAGCACCAGGGGGTTCCGGTAGGGCAGCACCAGCACGGCCGTGCCGAGCGTCACCCGCCGCGTGCGCGCCGCGACGAAGGCGAGGGTCGTGAGCGCCTCGTAGAAGGCCGCGCCGAACCGCTCCTCGAGCGCCCGCGGGTAGGCGACGTGGTCGCCCACCCAGACGGAGTCGTACCCCAGTGCCTCGGCGCGGAGGGCCAGCGCCACCGCGCCCTCGCCGGAGGCCAGCGGGCCGAAGTGCGGGAGCTGGACGCCGAACTTCACGGTTCAGGCCGCAGGAGCGGGTGGCGGACGGTCGCGGTCATGGACGGCGGCCCTAGCATACTCCGGCATGCGCACTGTGACCACCGTCGCGCTCCCCATCTTCGCGTGGAGGCGGGCCTGGGCGGCCGCCGGCCGTGGCCGGCCGTCGCCGGGACCGTGGGCGGCGGGCTCGTCAGGAACCCGCTGGTGCTCGCCACGCGGGCCCCTCCTCGGGCTCGATCCCTTCCGGCTCAGGGTCGCGGTGATCGAGGCCTCGCCAGCGCCGGCCTGCAGCGGTGCGGGCCGGCCGCCGTCACGGGACGCCGCGCGGCGGCCGGGCGGAGCCGGCCGGGCGTGGATCTCAGTGGGGCAGCAGCGCGACCAGCGGGTCGAGGTTCTTCGGGTCGGGCCGGAGGCCGACGCCGTGGCGGTGGACCTCCCGCACGATGGCCTCGTTGAACGGCGTGGGGACGCCCACCCGCCGGCCCTGCTCCGCGACGTAGCCGTTGAGCGCGTCGATCTCGGTGCGGCGGCCCTTCAGCACGTCCTGGAGCATGGAGGGGCGCCCGCCGCTGAGGAAGCGGACGCTGGCCGACATGTCACGCTCCACCGCCTCCAGGTCCCGCCCCTCGGCGGCGTCCACGAACCGCTGGGCCGCGATCCCGTAGATGGGCTCCACCTCGTACCCGACGGCGCGGCCCACGCGGATGACCTCGGCGGCCACGTGGATGCCCACGCGCCGGATGCCGGGCGCGCTCCGCACCTCGGCGGAGCCGAGGCCGCTCAGCGCGGCCAGCGGGTTGGCCATGCAGTTGACCGCCAGCTTGGACCACCGCTCGCCCCAGAGGTTGGTGGTGAGGCGGGCTGGCGCCACGTCGTTCATGATCTCCACCAGGCGGCGGGCCCGCTCCGTGTCCCGCCCGTCGTGCTCGCCGATCTTGAAGCCCACCGCCCCGCTGTCGGTCCGGACGGCGTGGCCCGGCTCGTACAGGCCGGCGCCGATGGTGATGACGCAGCCGAGCGCCCGCTCCTTGCCCGCCACGGCCGCCACGCGCTCGTCGTTGATGCCGTTCTGGAAGTCCACCACGACGCCGGCGGGGCTCAGGTGGCGGAGGGCCAGCATGGTCGCCCACTCCGTGTCGTACGACTTGACGGCCACGAAGACCGCGTCGAAGGGCTCCTCGATGGCCGAGGCCTCGTGGATGTGCAGGGCCCGGACGGGCACCACGTGCTCGCCGCACGTGCCGCTGAGCCGGAGGCCGCGGCGCTTCATGGCCTCCACGTGCTCCGGCCACTGGTCGATCAGGGTGACGTCCCGGCCCGCCTTCGTCAGCAGCCCGCCCACGATCGACCCGATGGCGCCCGCGCCCACGATCCCGATCCTCATGCCCGCCCTCCCTGCGGTGACGTGATGAGCGAGCATACCACCGTCCCGGGGCGCGGCGAGCCGCGCCGCCCCGCCCCGGGACGGGGGGCCGCGGGGCCCGCGCTACTTCTGGGTCTCCATCATCTTGCCGTACTTGACGAGGATGTCGCCCAGCGCGCGCAGCATCTCCCCGTGCATCTGCATGGTCCGCGGCGACTCGTGCGCCCCGGCCATCATCCCCATCATGCCCATCATGGGCATCCCGCCGCCGCCCATCATGGGCATGCCGGGGCAGCCCCCCGCGGGCCCCGGCGCGCCCCCGCCGGCCCCGCCCATCATGTGCCCGCCCATCATGTGCCCGCCCATCGGACCGGCGGGCGCCCCGCCCTGCTGCGGCTGCTGGGCGAGGGCCGGTCCGGCGAGGAGCAGCAACACGGACCCGGAGATCACGACTGCCGCCAGCGTCTTCATCGCAGTCCTCCCTGACACGACGTGGGGTGTGGCCTCGCCTCCAAGGGTACCCCGGGACGGGAGCCCCGGTCGCGCGCCGGGCCGGCGCCTCGAGTGAC
>JBBIOF010000564.1:0-2324 GCA_037443505.1 Candidatus Rokuibacteriota bacterium | reverse complement strand
GGCGGCGGGCACGCTGGCGGCGCCGATCGCCGTGTTCGCCTGGCTGGCCGCCGCGGGGGCGCTGCCGGCGTGGCGGAGCATCGTGCTGGACTACCTGCTGCCGCTCTATTCCCGGCTGGGGCGCCCGGCGGCGTGGGGCTTCCACCGGTGGCAGGCGTGGATCCCGGTGGCCCTGGCTCTCGGCGCGAGCCTGGCGAGCGCCGTCGCCCACCGGCGCTTCGGCGCCCGCCACGGCGTGGCGGCGCTGGGCCTCGCGTACGGGCTGGCGCACTACTTCGGCCAGGGCAAGGGCTGGGAGTACCACGTCTACCCCGCCGCCGCGTTCGCCTCCGTCCTCGTCTTCTCCGAGCTGGAGCCGCTCTGGCGGACGCGCCGGTGGCTCGGCGCGCCGCTGGCGGCCGCGCTGGCGGTGGCGGTCCTCATGCTCGCCGCCAAGGGGACGGAGGCGGCCGACGCGGAGTGGATCCGCGCCAAGGAGCGGCGGGTGGACGCGGTGGTGCAGGCGCTTGCGCCCCGCCTGGCCCCCGGGGACCTGGTGCAGGTGCTGGACACCACCGAGGGAGGCGTCCACGCGCTCCTGCGCCTGGGCGCCCGCCAGCCCACGCGCTTCCTCTACGACTTCCACTTCTTCCACGACACCGATCATCCCGTGGTGCGGGCGCTGCGGGAGGAGCTCGTCCGCGGCCTCGACGCCCGGCCCCCGCGCTTCGTGGTGCTGTTCGAGCGCGGCTGGCCGGACGGCGGCTACGAGCGCGTGGCCTCCTTCCCGGCCCTGGCCGAGCGCCTGGCCCGGCGCTACCGGGTGGCCGTCCGGGGCGACGGCTTCGTCATCCATGCACGGCGAGACGGTTCGTAGGATCATCCGCGCCTACGACGACCCGGTCGTCCGCGGCTACTGCCGGGTGCGCTTCGGCATCCTCCGCCAGCGCTTCCTGGACGAGATCGGGCAGTACCTGCCCGACGAGGGGCCGGTGCTGGACGTGGGCTGCGGCTTCGGGCTCTTCTCCCTCTACTACGCGGCCACCGGGCCCCAGCGCTTCCTCCGGGGACTCGACGTGAACCGGCGGCGCATCGCCATGGCGCGGCGCGCGGCCCACCGCCTCGGGCTCGACAACGTGGTCTACGAGGAGGCCGACGCGCGGGACTTCAAGGGGGACGGCGAGGTCCGGGCCGCGTACATGCTGGACATCGTCCACCACGTGCCGGCAGCGGCGGTGCCCCCGCTGCTCGAGCAGCTGCGCCGCTGCCTGGCCCGGGGCGGCGTGCTGCTGGTGAAGGACGTGGACACCCGGCCGGCCCCCAAGCGGTGGTTCACCTGGGCCCTGGACAAGGCCATGAGCCCGCGGAGCCCCGTGCACTACTGGAGCGCGGAGGCGCTGACGGCCATCCTGGAGGCGAGCGGCTTCCGTGTCCGGCGCCACCTGATGGTCGACATCCTGCCCTACCCCCACGTCCTCTACGTCTGCGAGCGCCTGCCGTGACGCCCGGGCCGCCGCTGCTCGCCGCCGAGGGCATCACCGCCGGCTACGGAAAGATCGAGATCCTTCACGACGTGTCCCTGCGGGTGGAGGCCGGCGAGATCGTCGCCATCATCGGCCCCAACGGAGCCGGCAAGTCCACGACCTTCAAGACCATCGTGGGCTTCCTCCGCCCGCGGAGCGGCCGGGTGGTCTTCGCGGGCGAGGAGATCACGGGGCTGCGCCCCGATCTCGTGCTCCGCCGGGGGCTCGCCTACGTCCCCCAGGGGCGCATCGTGTTCCCGCAGATGACGGTGCTGGAGAACCTCGAGATGGGGGCCTACATCGAGCGGGACCGGGCGCGGGTGGCGGCGGCGCTCGAGCGGGTCTACGCGCTCTTCCCCATCCTGGCCGAGCGGCGGCGCCAGCAGGCGGGCACCATGTCGGGCGGCGAGCAGCAGATGGTGGCGATCGGACGCGCCCTGATGACGGCGCCGCGGCTCATCCTGCTGGACGAGCCCTCGCTGGGCCTGTCGCCGAAGTTCGTCACCCTCATCTTCGAGAAGCTGGTGGAGATGCGGGACGCGGGGTACACGCTGATGCTGGTCGAGCAGAACGCGGCGCGGGCGCTGGCCATCGCCGACCGCGGCTACGTCCTCGAGCTGGGCCGGAACCGCTTCGAGGGGCCGGGGCCGGAGCTGCTCGCCGACCCCGACGTCAAGCGCCTCTACCTCGGCGGGTAGGGGAGGGGTCCCCCCGGACCGGGGCCTCGGCCCCCGGCGGGCCGGAGCCGGTCGCGCAGGCGCTCGCGCCAGCTGCGGACGTCGGCGGGGAGGCGGTGGGCCCACTTGCGCGCGAAGCGCTCCA
>JBBIOF010000563.1:0-2328 GCA_037443505.1 Candidatus Rokuibacteriota bacterium | reverse complement strand
CCGGCGGCCACCCGCCCGGCCCACGACGAGGCCAGCCAGCGCTGCCAGCGCGTCCCCGGGGCCAGCGCGGGCGACGTCCCCACCGCGGCCGCCGCCACCATGGCCACCGCTGCCGCGCCCGCCAGGCCCAGGAGGACCTGGAGCGTGACGACCCGGGCCACCAGCCCCGGGAACAGCGGCGCGACGAGCAGCGGTGCCACGAGGAGCCCGAACATCCCCACCGCACGGTCCAGGAGGACGAGCGTGGTCAGTTCCGTCATCCGTCCCCGGGTCCCTGCGGCCGCGTAGTAGATCTTGACGGCATCGCCGCCGGTGGCCCCCGGCAGGCAGGCGTTGAAGAAGAGCCCGATGAAGGTCAGGCGCACCGACGCGCCGAAGGCCAGGCGCAGCCCGTGGGCGTTGACCAGCAGCGCCAGCCGCCAGGCGATCGCCAGCGCGTCGGCGGCCAGGAGGGCCACGGCGGCCAGCGTGAGGGGCCACGCCGATCCCAGGCCGTGGAGCGCGCCCCAGTCGATGGCGCCCGAGGTGCCGAGGTAGACGATCAGCCCGGCCGCGACGGCCAGGCGCGCGGCCGCGAGCAGCGCCCGGGCGCTCAGAACTCCAGCTCCGCGACGCGGACGGCGTTGGCCATCAGCGTGAAGGTGAGGTTCTTGGCGGGCAGGAAGGGGAAGGTGGTCCCGTCCACCAGCCAGAGGTTCTGGAAGCGGTGGCTCCGGCAGCGGGCGGAGGCGGTGTGCGGCCCCGGCGTGGCCGACATGGGGATGGTGCCCGCGTAGTGGACGCTCGCTCCCATGGGGCGCACGTGGGTCATCCCCGGCAGCACGAGGCACCCGAGGCGCCGGAGGGCACGCCGGAGGGTGCGCAGCGCCTCCCGCACGCGGGCCGGCTCGCCGGGCGGGGGCGTGTACTCCACGACCAGGTGCGGGACCGCGGCGCCCGGCTCGGGCCGGAGGCTCACCGCGTTGGTCTCCCGCCGGCTGTCGGAGAAGTTGAGGTTCACCAGACCCAGGCCGGCACGGACGTTCCGGAAGAGCGCGGCCGCCGTGCGGAGGTCCAGCGGCAGGGCCCGGATGATGGGGTGCGCCAGCGCGGTCTTGAGCGTGGTGATCTGGCCGTGGACGTAGTGGCGGGCGCCCGCTCCCGGGATCGCGAGCGCGAGCTGGTGGTACTGGTACGCGCGGGCCTGGTACGGCCGTCCGACCATCCGCAGCGTGACGAACGGCACCAGGGCCTGGCGGTTGTCCATCAGCCCGTGCAGTCGCACCGCCTCTCCGGTCGATCGCAGGACGGTGTTCAGGTAGACGGCCGTGGAGCCGAGCGTGCCCGCCGCCAGGACGAAGCGGTCCGCGGTGAGCTTCCGCGGCCGCCGGTCGGGCAGCTCGTGGACCACCAGGCTCACGATCCGGCCGCGCCCGTCGTCCTCGAAGTGGCTGGCCCAGGTCCCCGGCAGGTAGGTGAACGCCGCGTAGCGCCGGCACTCCTCGAGGGTCTGCGCGGGCGTGTAGAGGGCCCCCGTGGGGCAGCCCCACAGGCACCGGCCGGTGTACGTGCAGGCCCGCCGGCCCTCCCGGTCCACGGTGAGCACGGCCACCCGGGAGCGGCCGAGCCAGCAGCCCAGGCGGTTCAGGGCCTCGCGCGACCGCTCGTACGCGGCCACCAGGTGGGCCGAGTGCTCGTCGAGCCTCGGCGGCTCGAGCAGGTGGTCGTGGAACGGCAGGAACTGCGCCAGGTCGTCCTTCACCCCGGTGACGCCGATCCGGCGGGCCACCTCCCCGTACCGGGGGGCGAGGTCGCTGGCGTCGAAGGGGAAGTCGGCCAGATCCGCGTCGTTCAGGGGATACGCCCCAGCCGTCCACGCCTCGGCGAGCCCGCCGCGCGCGAACGAGAACAGGGGCTCGAAGCCCCGCGCCTCGACGGCGAAGCCGGCCGGCCGGCGGAACACGTAGTCCTTGGCGGGAGGGAAGCCGTAGTATTCGTGCTCGTCCCGCGACGAGACGACCGCCTCGTAGCCGGGGCCCAGGAAGTAGCGCGCGGGGTCCTCCAGCCCGGCCCTCAGCTGGTCGAACGCCAGGTCGGAGGTCTCGGCGGGCGGCGGCGGGTGGCCGACGTCGACCATGAGCACGCGGTGGCCCTTCCCGAGGACCGAGAGGGCGAAGTGCACGCCGCTGGCGCCGGAGCCGACCACGAGGACGTTCATGCGCGGCGAGGCTCCGCGCGGCGCCGTGAAAGGACCCCGCGCAGGGGCAGCAGGACCGCGGCGGACGCGGCCAGGCACGCCAGCGAGGCAACGGTCCGCGCCGCGCCGCCCAGCAGGGCCCGCACGAGGCC
>JBBIOF010000562.1:0-2332 GCA_037443505.1 Candidatus Rokuibacteriota bacterium | reverse complement strand
GGCCTTGTGGTGGCGTTGTTCTTGTGGCGCAGCGGGCCTCTGGGGGTCCTGGGCCTCATCTACAACCCTTACGCCATCGCCGTCGCCCAGGCGCTCATCGACCTGCCCATGGTCACGGGCCTGACCGAGGCGGCGGTGCGCGCGCGGCTCTCCGGCGGCGACCGGGCGCTCCACGAGGCCGTCCTGACCGCGCGCGAGCTGGAGGCCCTCGATTACGGCTACCGCGAGCGCGTCTGGGACACCCACCTGCCCTGGATCCGCGACCTGCCGCGGGTGCTGCCCGGCCTGTTCGCCGGGGCGGCTCGCCGCGCCCGCGAGGCCGGGTTCGACGGCGTCGAGCTGCACTACGCCCACGCCTACACCATGGCGTCCTTCCTCTCGCGCCTGAACGTGCGCGACGACGGCTACGGCGGCTCGCCGGAGGGCCGCGTGCGCCTGCCGCTCGAGGTGCTGGCGGCCGTGCGGGCGCGGGTGGGCGCCGACTGGGTGGTGGGCATCCGCTACCTGGGCGACGAGGTCGTCGAGGGCGGCAGCCGCCTGGAGGACGCGGTGTGGTTCGGGCTCAGGTTTGCCGAGGCCGGCGTGGACTACCTCTCGGTCTCCAAGGGCGGCCGCTTCGAGGACGCCAGGCAGCCCAGGGTGGGGGAGGCGGTCTATCCCTACACCGGCGAGTCCGGGCACGAGTGCATGCCGACCGTGCTCTCCGACGGGCGCGGCCCCTTCGGCCGCAACGTGCCCCTGGCCGCCGCCATCCGCCGGGCGCTCCGCGCGGCGGGGCACCCCACCCCCGTGGTCACCAGCGGGGGCATCTTCTCCTTCGACCAGGCGGAGGGCATCCTCCGGCGCGGCGAGGCCGACTTCGTGGCCGCCGCCCGGCAGACCCTGGCCGACCCCGACTGGTTCCTGAAGGTCCGGCTGGGGCTCGGGCACCTGGTGCGCCGCTGCCAGTTCACCAACTACTGCGAGGGGCTCGACCAGCGCCACAAGCCGGTGACCTGCAAGCTCTGGGACCGGGCCTTCGAGCCCGGGGACCTGGCCGTGCGCCTGGCCCCGGACGGCAAGCGCCGGCTCGTCCCGCCGCCGTGGCAGCCGCCGGCCCGCGACGGATCCGCAGGGAGTGGCGGGTGAGGCACCCGTGCGGGACGACCCGCCACCGGGGAGGACTCCAGCCGACGTGAGCCGACTCGTGTTTCTCGGGTACGACCGCGAGGCACTGGACCGCGAGTACGACAACCGCCGCAAGGTGGCCGACTCCGCGGCGTGGCTCGACCGCTGGGCCCGCGACAGCGCGCGGGCGCGGCAGGAGCTGCCCTGCCGCCTCGACGTGGCCTACGGCCCGCACCCCGGCGAGACGCTGGACGTCTTCCCGGCCCCGGGACCCGGCCCGGCACCGGTCCAGGTGTTCGTCCACGGCGGGTACTGGCACCGGCTCGACAAGTCCGACTTCAGTTTCGTGGCGCGTGCCTTCCGGGCGGCGGGCGCGGCGACGGTGGTCGTCAACTACGCGCTGATCCCGGCGGTGGACATGGACGAGCTGGTGCGCCAGTGCCGCGCCGCGGTCGCGTGGGTGTGGCGGCACGCGGCCTCGTTCGGGGGCGACCCCGCGCGCATCCACGTCTCCGGCCACTCGGCCGGGGGCCACCTGATCGCGATGGTCATGGCCACGGAGTGGGAGCGCTTCGGCGCACCACCCGGCGTGGTGAGGAGCGGCGCCGGCCTGAGCGGACTCTACGACCTCGAGCCCATCCGCCTCTGCTACCTGAACGACGTGCTGGGCCTGACGGCAGAGGCCGCGCGCCGCGCGAGCCCCGTCCACCTGCCGCCGCCCGCGCGGGGACGCCTGCTCCTCGGCGTCGGTGCCCTCGAGGGCGCCGAGTACCATCGCCAGACCCGGGCGCTGGCGGACGCCTGGTCCACGGGGGGCATGGAGCTCACGGTGATGGAGCTGGCGGGCCATCACCACTTCTCCATCGTGAGCGAGCTCGCCGATCCCACCGCCGGCCTCTCCCGCGCCATCGTGGAAATGATGGACGCGGCCTGAAGCCCGCCGCCGTCCGGCGCCGGCGGCGGTGAGGATTCGGGCAATCGCCTGCACACCGCCCGCCGGCGCCCCCGCCGGAGGGGATCCTCGAACCCCGCGGGAAACGGGCCGTTGCCGGCGCCCGCACCGTCCCTGGCACCCCCTTTGCCCCTCACGACCACGTCGTGACCACCAGCGGGGCACCGGAATGACGGACGACGTGCCAGCCGGAGCCGGGAGGCTGCGCGGCGCGACCAGGGCGGAGCTGGAGCAGCTCCGCGCCTGGAACGCGACGGCGCGGCCCCTGCCCCC
>JBBIOF010000561.1:0-2332 GCA_037443505.1 Candidatus Rokuibacteriota bacterium | reverse complement strand
CCATCGCGCTCCAGAACGCCACCCTGTACGAGGAGACCGGGCGCCGTCGGCGGGAGGCCGAGGAGATGGCGCGGCTGGCGCGCGCCCTCACCGAGAGCCTGGACCGCACCGCGGTGGCGCGCCGCATCGCCGACAGCGTCCTCACCCTGCTGGGCGCCCGCGCGTCCGGCCTGCGCCTCCTCCAGCCCGACGGCTCGCTGGTCGCGGCGGCGCGCGGGGGCGAGGCGGAGGACTACCTGCCGGCCGGCCACGTCATGCCGCCCGGCGTGGGGGTGTCCGGCCGGGCCGTGGCCGAGGCCGGGCCCGTCGTGACGGCGGACGTGTTCTCCGACCCCCGGATCCGGGTCTCGGAGGACATGCGCCAGCGGCTCGCGGGCTCCACCCTCGGGGCCTACCTGGCCGTCCCCCTCCGGCTCAAGGAGCGCGTCGTCGGCGCCCTCTGGGTCGGCGACCGTCCCGGCCGGATCTTCACCGAGCGCGAGATCGACCTGCTCCAGGTGTTCGCCGACCAGGCGGCGCTGGCCCTGGAGAACGCCCGGCTCTACGAGCGGCTGGAGGAGCGGGCGCGGAAGCTCACCGCGCTCGGCCAGCTGACGCGCCTGATCACCTCCGCCGAGGACAGCGCCCACGTGTTCCCCGCGGTGGCCCGCGGCGCCGCGCGGGTGCTCGGGGCGAGGATGGCGCGGGTGTGGGTGGACGACCCGGCCGCGGGAGGTCTCAGGGCCAGGGGGAGCTTCGGGATCGACCCGGAGGTCGAGGGAATCATGACCGACTACCCCGTCATCGCCTACGGGCGCGGCGTGGTGGGGCGGATCTTCGAGTCCCGGACCCCGGAATTCCTGCCCGACATCGGGTCGGACCCGCGGTGGCTCAACCGCCGCCTGGCCACCGAGGCGGGCCTGCGCGCCTTCGCGGGCCTGCCGCTCGTCGCCGGCGACCGGACCGTGGGCGTGCTCTCCGTCATCTTCGGCGAGCAGCGCGACTTCGACGCCGAGGACCGGGAGCTGATGGCGGTGATCGCCGACCAGGCGGCGATCGCCATCAACCGGGCACGGCTCCACGAGGGCCTGGAGGCCCGGGCGGCGCGGCTGCGCACGCTGGCCCACCTGAACCGGATCGTCTCCTCCTCCCTCGACACCCGCGAGGTGCTCGACGGGATCGCCCGGGCGGCCGCCGAGCTGATGGCGGCACCCCTGGTGTCCATCTGGACGGCCGACGAGGCGGCCGAGGTCCTCGAGCGCCACGCGTTCTCCGACGCCGGCCTGGGCGCCGACCACCCCGGTCACGTCCGCCGCTTCGGTGAAGGCGGGGTGGGCTGGGTGGCCCGGCACCGGCAGCCCCTCAACGTGCCCGACGTCTTCGGCGACGAGCGCATCGTCTCCCGCGAGTGGTTCCAGCGGCACGGGCTCCGCAGCACGCTGGCCGTGCCCATCCTGTTCCAGGACGCGCTGCTCGGGGTCCTGGTGCTCTTCGGCCGCCAGCCGTTCGTGCTGGACGCCGACGGCCAGGACCTGCTGGACAGCTTCGTGGCCCAGGCGGCCGTCGCCCTCCGCAACACGCGCGTGTACGAGGAGCTGCGTGAGGCCAAGGGGCGGCTCGAGCGCAGCCAGGTCCAGCTCGTGCAGGCGGAGCGCCTGAGCGCGCTGGGGGAGATGGCGGCGGGCGTCGCCCACGACTTCAACAACCTCCTGGCGGTGATCCTGGGGCGGGCCGAGCTGCTGCACCGGCGGCTCGCGGACACGGAGCTGGGCGGGTGGGTGGACGCCATCCGCCAGGCCGCCCAGGACGGGGCCGACACCGTGCGGCGCATCCAGGAGTTCACCCGGACGCGCACCACCCGCCTCTTCGAGCCGGTGGACGTGGCCCGCGTGCTGCGCGAGGTGGTGGAGCTCACGCGGCCGCGCTGGCAGGACGAGGCCCTGAGCCGCGGCGTCCGCTACGAGGTCTCCGTGGCGGCGGAGGCGACGCCGCCGGTCGCGGGGCGTCCCGAGGAGCTGCGCGAGGTCTTCACCAACCTCGTCGCCAACGCCCTGGACGCCATGCCGGAGGGCGGGCGGTGCGTCCTCCGCGCCGCGGCCGACGGCGACGTCGTGGAGGTGGCGGTCAGCGACACCGGCTGCGGGATGACGGAGGACGTCCGCCGGCGGGTGTTCGAGCCGTTCTTCACCACCAAGGGGCCCCGGGGCAACGGGCTCGGCCTCGCGGTCGTCTGGGGGATCGTCAAGCGGCACGGCGGGGCCATCGCGGTGACGAGCGCGCCCGGGGCGGGCAGCACCTTCACGGTCCGGCTGCCCGCCGCGGAGCTGGAGCCGCCGCAGCCGGCGGCGCCGCC
>JBBIOF010000560.1:0-2341 GCA_037443505.1 Candidatus Rokuibacteriota bacterium | reverse complement strand
CGCCCCGCCGGCGGCCGCGAAGACGCGCCGGGCGCCGGCCCCGACCAGGGCGTCGGCCAGGACCTCGGCGACGGTGGGCGGCACCACGCGCTCAGCGTGCCAGGCGCTCGAAGACGGGCCGCATGCGCTCCAGCGCCGCGCGGATGTTCGCCTCGGAGTTGGCGTAGGAGAACCGGAGGTAGCCCTCGCCGTGGCGCCCGAACGCGGTGCCGGACAGTGCGGCCACGCCCGCCTCGTCGAGCAGGCGCTCGGCCACCTCGGCGGAACCCCGCCCCGTACCCGTGATGTTCGGAAAGACGTAGAAGGCGCCCCGCGGCCGGGCGCAGCGGACGCCGGGCAGGCGGTTCAGGCCATCCACGATGAGGTCGCGCCGCCGCCGGAACTCGGCCACCATGCGGGCCACCGGCGCCTGGTCGCCCTGGAGCGCGGCGATGCCGGCCAGCTGCACGAATGTGGCCGTGCAGGAGGCGGAGTTGACCATGAGGCGCGTGACCTGCTCGGCCAGCGGCACCGGCATCACCCCGTAGCCCAGGCGCCAGCCCGTCATCGCGTACGACTTCGAGAAGCCGTCGAGCAGGATGGTGAGGTCCCGCATGCCCGGCAGGCCCAGGATGGACACGAACTCGCCCTCGTAGAGGAACTGCCGGTAGATCTCGTCGGCCAGCACCGGGATGCGGCGCTCGGCCGCGATGGCGGCGATGCGCTCGAGCTGGGCGCGGTCGAGGACGCCGCCCGTGGGGTTCTGCGGCGAGTTGAGGATGATCAGCCGCGTCCGCGGGCTCACGCTCCGCTCGAAGGCCTCCAGGTCGAAGCCGAACCCCGCGGACTCGCGGAGCGGGATGGGGACGGGGACGCCGCCCACGAAGTTGACGACCGACTCGTAGATGGGGAAGCCCGGGTTGGGATGGATGACCTCGTCGCCCGGCGCCACCAGGGCCAGGACGGTGAAGAACATGATGGGCTTGGCGCCCGGCGTCACCACCACCTCGTCGGCGCTCACGGGCACGCCGCGCGTCTCCGCCACGTGCTTGGCGATGGCCTCGCGCAGCTCGGGCAGGCCGGCGGAGGGCCCGTAGTGGGTGGCGCCCGCGTCCAGGGCCTGCCTGGCCGCCTCCTTGATGTGCGCGGGCGTGTCGAAGTCGGGCTCGCCGATCTCCAGGTGGATGATCTCGCGGCCCTGCCGCTCCAGGGCCCGCGCGCGGGCCAGGACCTCGAAGGCCGATTCGGTGCCGAGCCGTGCCATCCGCGGGGCGAAGTCCATGCGCTCCCTCCCGTCGCTGGAAGCGCCCTCATTATAAGCCGGTTGCCGGGTCCCGCCCCCGGCGCTACCATGGCGCCGGAGCTGGGTTGTGGACGGCGCCCCGCGCTCGGTCCTGCGGGAGGGCATCGTCGCCGGCGTCATCGGCGCGGCCGTGGTCGCCCTGTGGTTCCTGGTGGCCGACCTCGCCCGCGGTCGCGCGCTCCAGACGCCGGCCTTCCTCGGCGCCGCGCTCTTCCTGGGCACGGGCGATCCCGGCGTCCAGGCCACCGCGGGCCACCTCCTGGGCTACACCGCCGTCCACGGCCTCGCCTTCGTGGCCTTCGGCATGGTGGCCGCGGCCGTCATCGCCGCCTCCGAGCGCGAGCCGCCGCTCGTCATCGCCGTCGTCATTCTGTTCGCCGCGTTCGAGACGTTCTTCCTGGCCGTGGTGGGCGTCCTCGGCCGGGCGGCCCGGGACGTGCTGCCCTGGTGGGAGATCCTGACGGCCAACTTCCTGGCGGCGGCGGCGATGCTGGGGTACTTCCTGGCGCGCCACCGCGCGCTCCCGCGGCTCCTGGTGGGCTCCTGGGCGGGCGTGCTGCGCGAGGGCGTCGCCGGCGGGCTCCTGGGCGCCGCCACCGTGGCAGTGTGGTTCCTCGCCATCGACGGCGTGCAGGGCGAGCCCCTGCGGACGCCGCGCGTGCTGGCCACCGCCATCCTCGGGATCGCCGACGGGCTCCCGGCCGTGCTCGTCTACAGCGTGGTCCACGGCGTGGCCTTCGCGCTCTTCGGGGTCGTGGTGGCCGCGCTGCTGGCCGCCGCCGAGCGCCAGCCCATGCTGGTCTTCGCGCTGGTGATCCTCTTCACGGCCTTCGAGGTCTTCTTCTTCGGCGCCGTGGTGCTGATGGCGCGCTGGGTGCTGGACGAGATCGCGGCCTGGACGATCTTCGTGGGCAACGTGCTGGCCGCCGTGGCCATGCTGGCCTACTTCTTCACGGGCCACCGCGCGCTGGCCCGCCGCATGGCCACCGCCTGGGCGGAGGACGACTAATGAGTCTCGGAAAATAGTTTGACGGGATTCATGGAGTACCCTGCGATGCT
>JBBIOF010000559.1:0-2346 GCA_037443505.1 Candidatus Rokuibacteriota bacterium | reverse complement strand
CCGGCGCATCGAGGCCCTCCGCGCCTGGCGGGCCGAGACCGCGCCGCGCTTCGGCCTCGAGCCCGGAGTGTTGCTGCCCAACCGACTCATCCGCCTGATCGCCGAGGCGGCGCCCCGCGACCGGGAGGCCCTGGCCGGGGTGGAGGGCGTGCGGCGCTGGCGCGCGGAGGTGCTGGGCGACGGGATCCTGCGGGCGATCCGCCGGTGAGGCCCGCGCGGCCGGTATGATGGGCGGCATGAGCGACACCGACGGCTGGCGCCGGCTCCTGGTCACCGACGACGATGGCCTGAGGGCGATCCTCCGCGCAGCCAGGACGGTGGCGGTGATCGGCGCGAAGGCGGACCCGGGAGCGCCGGCCCACTACGTGCCGGCCTACCTGGCCTCGCGAGGCTACCGGATCCGCCCCGTGAACCCACGGCTCGAGGGCCGGCGCCTGTTCGGCGTCCCCGTGGTGGCGCGGGTGGCCGACCTCGACGAGCCCGCGGACGTCATCGAGGTCTTCCGGCGGCCCGAGCACCTGCCGGGGCACGCCGCCGAGATCCTGGCCCTGCCCTGGCGCCCGCGCGCGGTGTGGTTCCAGCTCGGCATCCGCCACGACGGGGCGGCGGAGCAGCTGGCCCGGGCCGGGATCGAGGTCGTGCAGGACCGGTGCATGATGCCGGAGCACCGGCGACTGATCGGAGAGAGGTGAGATGGCCGGCGAGTACGCGTTCGTGATGAAGGACCTGCGCAAGGTGGTCCCGCCGAAGCGGGAGATCCTGCGGGGGATCTGGCTGTCGTTCTTCCACGGCGCCAAGATCGGCGTGCTGGGCGCCAACGGCGCCGGCAAGTCCACGCTGCTCCGGATCATGGCGGGCGTGGACCGCGACTTCCTGGGGGAGGCGTTCCCGGCGGCGGGGCTCCGCATCGGCTACCTGCCGCAGGAGCCCCGACTCGACCCCGCGCGGGACGTGCGCGGCAACGTGGAGGAGGGGGTGGCCGAGGTCCGCGCCCTGCTCCGCCGGTTCGAGGAGGTGAGCGCGCGGCTGGGCGAGAGCCTCACCGACGAGGAGATGGACCGGCTCCTGGCCGAGCAGGCGCGGCTCCAGGACCGGATCGACGCGGTGGACGGCTGGGACCTGGACCACACCGTGGAGATGGCCATGGACGCGCTGCGCGTGCCGCCCGGCGACGCCGACGTCACGAAGATCTCCGGCGGCGAGCGGCGCCGGGTGGCGCTCTGCCGGCTGCTGCTCTCGCGCCCCGACATGCTGCTCCTGGACGAGCCGACCAACCACCTGGACGCCGAGTCGGTGGCCTGGCTCGAGCGCTTCCTCAAGGAATACCGGGGAACGGTGGTGGCCGTCACGCACGACCGCTACTTCCTGGACAACGTGGCCGGCTGGATCCTGGAGCTCGACCGCGGCCACGGCATCCCCTGGGAGGGCAACTACTCGTCCTGGCTGGAGCAGAAGGAGAGGCGCCTCGCCGGCGAGGAGAAGGCCGACGCGGCGCGCCGGCGCACGCTGGAGCGCGAGCTCGAGTGGGTGCGCATGGCGCCCCGGGCGCGGCAGGCCAGGTCGAAGGCGCGCCTCAAGGCCTACGAGGAGATGCTCGCGACGCCCTTCGAGCAGCGCGCCGCGGGGCTGGAGATCGCCATCCCGCCCGGCCCCAGGCTGGGCGACGTGGTGATCGAGGCGGAGGGGCTGACCAAGGGCTACGGCGACCGCGTGCTGATCGACGGCCTGTCGTTCAAGCTGCCCCGCAACGGCATCGTGGGCATCATCGGGCCCAACGGGGCCGGCAAGACCACGCTCTTCCGCATGATCGTGGGCCAGGAGCGGCCGGACGCGGGCATTCTGCGCGTCGGGGAGACGGTGCGCCTGGCGTACGTCGACCAGACGCGCGACGCGCTGGACCCGGCCCGGACCGTGTGGGAGGAGATCTCGGGCGGCGCCGAGGTGCTCGACCTGGGCGGCCGGAAGATGCCCTCCCGCGCCTACGTCGCCTCCTTCAACTTCAAGGGCAGCGACCAGCAGAAGCGGGTGGGCGATCTCTCGGGCGGCGAGCGGAACCGGGTGCACCTGGCCCGGATGCTGAGGAGCGGCGGCAACGTGCTGCTGCTCGACGAGCCCACCAACGACCTGGACGTGGACACGCTCCGGGCCCTGGAGGACGCCCTGGTGGAGTTCGCCGGGTGCGTCCTGGTGATCAGCCACGACCGGTGGTTCCTCGACCGGGTCGCCACGCACATGCTGGCCTTCGAGGACGAGGGCCGGGTGGTGTGGTTCGAGGGCAACTACGCCGACTACGAGGCCGACCGGAAGCGGCGCCTGGGGGCCGAGGCCGATCGGCCCCACCGCCTC
>JBBIOF010000558.1:0-2351 GCA_037443505.1 Candidatus Rokuibacteriota bacterium | reverse complement strand
GCCGGGTGGCGCCCGGCGGCGCCCTGGTCCTGGGCGGGATCCTCGACGCCGAGGCCGCCCGGGTGGAGGCCGCCCTGGCCGCCCACGGCTTCGCCCCCGCCCGCGCCCTGAGCGTGGACGGCTGGAGCACGCTCGAGTTCCATGCGCCGGTTCACCATCACCCCTGACCGGATCGACGGCGACCGCGTCGTCTTCGACCGGGAGGAGGCGCACCACATGACGGCCGTGCTGCGCCTGGCACCCGGCGACGTCGTGGTGGCGGCCGACGGGCGGGGCCGGGACTACACCGTCCGGATCGAGAGCCTCGAGCCCGACGTCGTCGGCACCGTCATCGGCGTGGCCGAGACGCGCGTGGAATCGCCCCTGGCGGTGAGCCTGGTCCAGGGCGTTCCCAAGGGCGACCGCATGGAGCTGATCGTGCGGGCGGCGACCGAGCTCGGGGTGGCCAGGGTGCTCCCGGCCATCACCGAGCGGACGGTCGTGCGGCTGGAGCCGGGGCGCTGGCGCGACCGCGTGCGCCGCTGGCAGCGGGTGGCGCAGGAGGCCGCCAAGCAGTGCGGGCGCGCGGTGATCCCCGAGGTGGAGGCGCCGCGCCCGCTCGCCGAACGGCTCGACGTGACCGCCGACCTCCGCCTGTGTCTCTGGGAGGGCCGGGCGGCGCCGCTCGCAGAGGTCCTCGACGGCCTCGCCCCGCCGCGCTCGGTGGCGGTGCTGGTGGGCCCCGAGGGCGGTCTCGCCCGCCGGGAGGTGGATCTGGCCGGCGCCCACGGCTGGGTGGTCGCCTGCCTCGGCCCCCGCATCCTCAGGACGGAGACGGCGGGTCCCGCGATCATGGCGATCCTCCAGGCGGAATGGGGAGACCTCGGCGGTGGCGCCCGGGCCGGCTGACACCCCCGCGTCTGCCGGCTGGGCGTACTTCGACGTCGAGGCCGACGTCGGTGTGACCGCCTGGGGTCCGACCCTCGCCGACGCCTTCGCCCAGGCCGCCCTCGGGACGCTGGCCCTGGCGGTGGTCCCGGACGGAGTGGAGGAGCGCGAGCAGCGGGAGGTCAGGGCGCAGGGCGACTCGCCCGAGGCGCTGCTGGTGAACTGGATCGACGCGTGCCTGTACGTGCACGAGATCGAGGGGTTCGCCGTGCGCCGGGTAGAGCTCACCCGTCTCGAGCGCGGCGTGGTGCACGGCCTCCTCCACGGGGAGCCGATCGACCCCGCCCGTCATCGCCTCGGCACGGTCGTCAAGGCGGCGACCCGCCACCGCCTCCGGGTGGCCGACACCCCTGGCCGGGCCGAGGTCAGCGTGATCCTGGACGTCTGATGTTTCCAAAAAGAGACAAACCCTGTCGTCGGCGTGTCATCGCCACAACGGCCCGGTATGCAAGGAGGCCGGTTCTGACGTCGAAAGCCTAATTGAATTCGCTGGTTATACGCTCGTACTCGGGCTGGCACCGGGGTTGCCTACCCTCTGCCCGGCCATGCACCAGAGGACGATCAGGAAGGCGGTAACGTTCGAAGGAGTGGGGCTCCACTCCGGAAAGCCAGCCCGCGTCACGCTCGCCCCGGCCCCACCGAACTCGGGCATCACGTTCACGGTCGCCGGGTGCGAGGAGCCCATCCCCGCCGCGCCGGAGAGCGTGGTCAACTCGCACTATGCCACCACCATCGGCCGCAACGGCACCCGCATCCAGACCGTCGAGCACCTGATGGCCGCCGCGGCCGGGCTGGGGATCGACAACCTGGATGTCCGGGTGGACGGCGTCGAGATCCCCGCGGTGGACGGCAGCGCCAAGCCCTTCGTCGCGCTCCTGGCTTCGGCGGGCCGGGCCGAGCAGTCCGCGCCGCGGCGCCGGATCGTGGTCCCCTACCCCATCCGGGTGGGCGGCGGCGGGCGGTGGATCCAGATCATCCCGTCCGACACCTTCCGCATCAGCTACACGCTGGACAACGACCACCCCGCCATCGGCACCCAGGCCATCAGCTGTGCGCCCACCGAGCGGATGTTCGTCGAGGAGTTCGCGCCAGCCCGGACGTACGGCTTCCTGCGCGACCTCGGCCTCATGCGGAAGAACGGTCTGGCCCGGGGCGCGTCGCTCGAGAACGCCATCGGCGTGGGCAAGCGGGGCGTCCTCAACGGCCTCAGGTTCCGCGACGAGTTCGTCCGCCACAAGATCCTGGACCTGATCGGCGACCTGGCGCTCCTCGGCCGGCCCATCGTGGGCCACGTCATCGCGCGCAACGCCGGTCACGCGCTCAACTACGAGCTGGTGGTGGCCCTGCAGCGCGCCCTGGGCCTGGAGCGGCGCCCGGTCGGTGCCCCCGCCCCGGCCCTGGAGCTCGTCCGCGCCGCCGACGGC
>JBBIOF010000557.1:0-2360 GCA_037443505.1 Candidatus Rokuibacteriota bacterium | reverse complement strand
TCCCGCTTCTTCCGCGACGCCAAGATCCTCCAGATCGGCGAGGGGACCAACGAGATCCAGCGCCTGGTGATCGCGAGGCTGCTGGGATGCTGAGCGGGGCCGCGGCGGCGCCCACCCGTGAGCAGGCCCGGGCCATCTACCGCACCATGCACCTGATCCGGCGCTTCGAGGAGCGGGTGGCCGAGTGCTTCGCGGCCGGGGAGATCCCGGGCTTCATCCACCTCTCGACGGGGCAGGAGGCGGTGGCGGCCACGGTGGGCGCGCTGCTCCGCCCGGACGACCTGGTGAGCGCCACGCACCGCGGCCACGGCCAGTGCCTGGCCAAGGGCGCCGACCCCGCGCGCGTCATGGCGGAGCTGTTCGGCCGGGCGACGGGCTGCTGCCGCGGCAAGGGCGGCTCCATGCACCTCTGCGACCTCGCCCGCGGCGTCCTGGGCACCAATGGTGTCGTCGGCGCGAACCTGCCCATCGCCGTGGGCACGGCCCTGGCGGCCCGGGTCCGGGGCACCGGCCAGGTCACGGTGGCGTTCTTCGGCGACGGCGCCGCCAACACGGGCGCGGCCCACGAGGCGCTCAACCTGGCCGCCGTCTGGTCGCTCCCCGTGGTCTTCGTCTGCGAGAACAACCTCTATGCCGAGTTCACCCCCCAGGCGGTGCACGCGCGGGTGTCCCGCATCGCCGACCGGGCGCCCGCCTACGGAATGCCCGGCGTGACCGTGGACGGCAACGACGTGCCGGCGCTGTTCGCCGCCGCCGCCTCGGCGATCGACGTCGCCCGCAGCGGCGCGGGCCCCACGCTGCTGGAGGCCATGACCTACCGCTACCGCGGCCACCACGAGGGCGACCCGATGAGCTACCGCCCGCGGGAGGAGCTGGAGGCGTGGCGGGCCCGCGACCCGATCCCGCGCTTCCGCGCCTGGTTGGGGCAGCGCGGGTGGCTCGCCGACGAGGAGGACGCGCGCCTGGCGGCGGAGGTCCAGGCCGAGGTCGACCGGGCGACAGAGTTCGCCCGGTCCAGCCCGTGGCCGGAGCCGACCGCCGCGCTCGAGGACGTGTATGCCTGAGACCCGCTACGTGAAGGCCATCGCGGACGCCCTGGCCGAGGAGATGGCCCGGGACGAGCGGGTGATCGTGCTCGGCGAGGACGTGGGCGCGCCCGGCGGCGCGTTCGGAGCCACCCGGGGCCTCGTCCAGCGGTTCGGCAAGGACCGCGTGCGGGACACCCCGATCAGCGAGAGCGCCATCGTCGGGGCGGCCATCGGCGCCGCCGCCAGCGGCCTCCGCCCGGTGGTCGAGATCATGTTCATGGACTTCATCGGCACCTGCTGGGACCAGGTCGTCAACCAGATGGCCAAGATGCGGTACATGTTCGGCGGGCAGCTCCGCCTGCCGCTGGTGCTGCGCACCCACACCGGGGCCGGCCTCAACGCCGGGCCCCAGCACTCGGGGAGCCTGGAGGCGTGGGCGGTGCACGTGCCGGGCCTCAAGGTCGTCATGCCGAGCACGCCCGCCGACGTCAAGGGACTGCTCAAGGCGGCCATCCGGGACGACAACCCCGTCCTCGTCGTCGAGAACAAGACCCTCTACGCCATGAAGGGCGAGGTGCCGGCCGGGGAGCACCTGGTGCCGCTGGGCCGGGCGGACGTGAAGCGCGAGGGGCGTGACGCGACGGTGGTGGCGCTGTCCCGCATGGTGCACGAGGCGCTGCGAGCCGCCGAGCTCCTGGCGGCCGAGGGCGTGAGCGTGGAGGTGCTGGACCCCCGCACGCTGTCGCCGCTCGACCGGGAGGCCGTCCTGGCCTCGGTCGCGAAGACGGGGCGCCTGGTGATCGCGCACGAGGCCTGGGGGCCGTGCGGCGTGGGCGCCGAGGTCGCGGCGCTGGTCGCCGAGCACGGGCTCGCCTCCCTCAGGGCGCCGGTCCGGCGGGTGACGCCGCCCTTCACGCCGGTGCCGTTCAGCCCGGCCATGGAGAAGGCGTGGCTGCCCGGGGCCGAGCGGATCGCGGCGGCGGTGCGGGAGGTGCTCGGGCGATGCGCGTGAAGGTCAAGATGCCGAAGCTCGGCCTCACCATGACGGAGGCCACGGTGCTGGAGTGGCGGAAGTCGGTGGGCGAGCCCGTGACGGCGGGGGAGCCGCTGCTGGTCATCGAGACGGAGAAGGCCGAGGTGGAGGTCGAGGCCCCGGCCAGCGGCACGCTGGTCGAGGTCCTGGGCGAGGTCAGGGGCGTGTACCCCATCGGAGAGGTCCTGGCCGTGATCGACGTGCCGGCGGGGGCCTGAGCGGCGTGGCGACCTCCATCGACCTGAGCGGCACGGTGGCCCTGGTCTACGCCCAGCCCCAGATCGAGAAGATCTTCACCA
>JBBIOF010000556.1:0-2371 GCA_037443505.1 Candidatus Rokuibacteriota bacterium | reverse complement strand
CTGCCACGGCGCCGGCCCGGACCAGGCGGTCCACCGCGCCCTCGACCTCGCCCCGGCCCAGGCCGAACAGGCGCGCCAGCGCGGGCGCCTGGCCGAAGACCGCCCCGCGCAGGTAACGACCCAGGAGGCGCTCGGCCGCCGCCTCGCGCCCGAGGCGCCGCCCCTCGGCGACGGCCTCGGGCAGCCACGCCTCCAGCAGGTCCCAGCGGTACGAGAAGGTCGGCTCGTATCGCTCCTCGGTCTTCACCACCCAGAGCCCCTGCTGCAGCTCGGCCATGGCGCGCTCGAACTCGCGGGTGCGGTGCGGCTCCAGCAGGAACGTGCTCGCCCTGAGGTCGCGCGTGTACTGCGGGTGCTCCTCCACCAGCGCGTCCATGACGCGGCGGGCGGTGAGGCTCATGCGCCCGGCCTCGTACTCGGCGCGGTAGTCCCGGGCGCGCTGGCGCCCGCGCGTCAGGGCGTAGAACGCCGGGAAGAGGTCGAGGGCCACCAGCAGCGGCCGCCCGCGGAGCAGCTTGCCGTAGTACACGTGCCTGCCGGCAGGAAGCCGGTCCTTGAGGTCCCAGGTGAGCCCCACGGCGGCGTCGTGGTGCGAGTGGCGCGGCCAGCGCGGGGCCCGCCGGCCGGCGACCGCCTCCCAGAGACAGGCCACACCCTCCGGGAAGCGGTAGAAGGTGGAGCAGAAGCCCACGTCCTCGACGAAGGCCAGCGCCCCGCGGGCGGTCCGGACGCGCAGGGCGGGCAGGCGCCGGAAGTTGCGGTCGCGCAGGCGCTCGAGCGCTCGCGGCCCCACCCGGTCCCCGGTCGTCTCAGACGCCGGCGAGCCCATCCGTCCGCGCGGCCATGACGAAGTCGTTGCGGTGCAGCCCGCCGATGGCATGCGTCCACCAGGTGACCGTCACCCTCCCCCACTCCGTGAGCAGCGCCGGGTGGTGCCCCTCGGCCTCGGCCAGGGCGCCCACCCGGTCGGTGAACGCCAGAGCCCGCGCGAAGTCCGGGAACGTGAAGACCTTCTCGAGGCGCCGGATCCCCTCGCGCTCCACGACCTGCCAGCCGGGAAGCTCGCGCAGGAGCTCCGGGATTTCCGCATCCGGGACCGGCGGCACGCCGGGCCGGCACGCCACGCACCTCTCGCTCGCCAGGGGGCTCATGCCCGATCACCTCCTCGCTCGAAGGGATTATCGCGCGGCTTTCGAGTATCTTGGGGGCCATGCTCCACCCGCGGCCGCGGACCCGGCGCCTGGCCTGGCTGCTCCTGGCCCTGGCCTTGCCGGTGGCCGCCGGTTGCGAGACCCTTCACCGCCGCGGCGACTGGTGGGCGGCGCGGCGGGACTCGTCCGGGCAGGCGCCCGACCCGGAGACCACGCCCGAGGCCGTGCTCCAGGTCTACGCGGCGCGGACCGTCGGCTGGCGGTGGGTCGCCGTCCACACGTGGATCGCCGTGAAGCGGACGGGCAGCCCCGCCTACCGGCGCTACGAGGTCATCGGCTGGGGCGTGGACCGGGGGCTGCCCGCCGTGCGCGTGGATCGGATGGGGCCGGACAACTACTGGTTCGGGGCCCGGCCCGAGCTGCTGCTGGACCTGCGCGGCGAGGGCGTGGACGAGCTGATCGCGAAGGTGGAGGCCGCCATCGAGCGCTACCCCTACCGCACCACCTACCGGACCTGGCCGGGACCCAACAGCAACACGTTGACGGCCTACGTCGCGCGCGAGGTGCCGGAGCTCGGGCTCGAGCTGCCCCCGACCGCCATCGGCAAGGACTACCTGCCCAACGGGGCGCTGGCGGCTGCGGCCCCCGCCGGCCACGGGGTGCAGGTCTCGCTCTTCGGCCTGGCCGGGCTCCTGGCAGGCTGGGAGGAGGGGCTCGAGCTGAACCTGCTCGGGCTCACGTTCGGCGTGGACGTCCGCGATCCCGCCCTCAAGCTGCCCTTCGTCGGCCGCGTCGGCACGGCCGTCAATGGGCGTCGAGGAACTCCAGCACCAGCCGATTGAAGGCCTCCGGCCGGTCGTGGGGCGTGGCGTGCCCCGAGCCGGGGATCACGGCGAGACGGGCCCCGGGGATCGCCCGGCAGAGCGCCTCCTTGGCCGCCCGCGGAACCGTCGCGTCTCGCTCGCCGGCCACGACCAGCGTGGGACACGCGATGCGGTCCAGCCGGTCCCGCACGTCGAACCCCGCCAGGGCGCGGACGGCGGCCACGTAGGCGCCCCGCGGGGTGCGGCTCAGGGCCGCGACGGCGGCCAGATAGAGGTCCCGCTGCTCGGGCCGGGGAAAGAGCCCGCGGGCGACGTGGGCGGCCACCGCCTCCATCGGGGCCACGGCCAGGAGGGCGAGGCGGGCCAGCATCCGGGCGGCGCCCCGCGGGCCGGCGG
>JBBIOF010000555.1:0-2384 GCA_037443505.1 Candidatus Rokuibacteriota bacterium | reverse complement strand
AGACGCGGCCGACGTCCTCCCCGAGCGCCGGGGCCTTGCGCATGTTGTGGGAGGTGGCGGGTTGGACCACCCCGAACCGCGTCCGGTACACGAGGGCCCCGAGGACGGCGGCCGCCAGGAGGCCCACGGCGATCACCAGGAGGTTGTAGGTCGGGTACACGGTCTCGCCGATGGGCAGGCTGCCCATGGCCTCGAAGAGCGCGCTGGCCTGCAGCGGATACGGCCCCCACAGGAAGCGCATCGCGTCCTCCAGGATCATCAGCAGGCCGAAGGTCACCAGGAGCTGGTACTCCTCCGGCCGCCGGTAGAAGGGCCGCAGCAGCGTGGGCTCCAGCGCCGACCCGAGGAGCGCCGCGGCGAAGGCGCCGGCGGGGACGATCAGGTAGGCGAGCGCCAGCGGGCCCCCGCCCCCCAGCACGCGCCCCACGGCCCAGGCCGTCACGTAGGCGCCGAACGCGTACAGGTTGCCGTGGGCCAGGTTGATGATGCGCATGACCCCGTAGATGAGGCTGAGCCCGCCGGCGATGAGGAACAGGAGGGACGCGTAGAGGAGCGAGTTGAGCAGGTGGATCAGCAGGAAATCCATCAGGCACCCACGCGGTACGGGATCACCTGCACCTCCGGGTTCACGACGTTGCCGTCGAGCGTCAGGGCCAGGAGGACCTGGTAGCCGCCGGCCGGGAGCCGGCCAGCCAGGTCGACGACGAGCCGGTCGCCGTCCAGCGTCTCCGACGTGCCGGCGGCCACGATCCGTCCGCCGGGTCCCACGGCGGCCCAGCGGGCGGCCAGCCGCGGGCGGCGGCTGCCGTGCCCCGGCGCGGCGTGGAAGGGCCCGCGGTCGATGCGGAAGGAGCGCTGGAACCTCGTCACCGTCTCCACCTCCGCCTGGATCTCCAGCCGCTCTCCCCGGCGCTCCACGCCCGCGACGAAGGCGCGGAGCGGCAGCGCGTAACGGTCGAAGGCCCCGACGCCCAGCGGGTAGGACAGGTCGCGGAAGACGCCCAGGACGGCCTCGCCACGAGACCACCGATCGAGCCGGTACGGGCCGGCGGTGACGAGCCAGTGGCCGCGGGCCCGGTGGAAGCGGCGGAGGGCCGCCCACCGGTGCCGGGCCTCCTCGGCCGTGACGAGGTCCCGGAGGGGTTCCGGCACCCAGGCCCGGCGCTCGAAGTCGGCGGCGAGGGCGTCGAGCGCCTGGCCGACCCCGGGGTCGCGGACCAGGTCGAGCCACGGCAGTCCGCGCCGCCGGGCCTCCGCCTCGGAGAAGGCGGCACGTCCCTGGACCACGGCCTCCTCCATCAGCGCCACCAGCGTCCACGGCAGCGGACTCCACGGCGGGGCGACGGCGGGCAGCCGGTCGGGGTCGCCGGCGTGCCGCAGGTAAACCTCCACCAGCGGCACCTCGAAGACGAGGTGGACCTCGCCGCCGAGGTCCTTGACGTCGGCGTCCACGCGTACCACCCGGACGGCGGCGAGCCAGTCGCGCAGCGTGGCCGTGGCGCGCTCCACGGCGGGGTCGCGGCGGCGGCCGTCCGGATCGTCCCCCGCCCACCGGACGGCGACCGCGTACGCGTAGAGCAGGTCGGCCGGCGTCAGGCGTGTGCCGTCGTGGAACCTGCTCGCCAGCACGCGGTACACGACCTTCGCTCGCGCCGTGGCGCCCGGCCCTGCGGGGCGCAGCCGGTGGCCGGTGGGCGCGAGGGCGCCGGAGGGCACCGGGACGCCACCCCCGCCGGGCGGCACGACCACCTCGACCGGCACCGCCCGGTTCGGGATCCATCCGGCGCCCGAGGGCTCGGGCAGCAGGGCCGGATCCCCGACGGCCCACCAGAGAAGGCGGCCCGCGGGGTCCCGGAAGCCGGCCACAGGGTTCCAGCCGCCCCGCCCCGCGGCGCTCGCGCCCACGCGGAGCCAGCCGTTCCACGGGAAGTCCTTCAGCTTGACGGTCCGGACGAAGATGGCCGAGTCGAGCCCGGCCTCTGCGTCGCGGCCGACGTTCTCCACGCCCGCCGAGTAGTCGTCGCTGAACGGCTCCCGCCGTACGGTGTAGCCGAGGACCATCCGCCGGCAGCCCCGGGTGAGGAGGCCCACCAGCGTCCGCTCCAGGTTCGCCCGCTCGACGGCGTCGCCGCCCCGGCCGCTCGTGCGCCGGGTGACCAGGTCCTCCACCTCCCGACGGGCCTCTTCCTCGCCGACCACGTCCCCCAGCAGCAGCAAGGCCTGGAACCAGCCGTCGCGGACCCATGGCGGGCCGAGCCAGCCGGCCAGCCGCGTCTCCCGCGCGGCCACCAGGTCGCGGACGTCCACCTCCTCGAGCGTCGCGTCCCACGCGCCGGAGGCCCGCCAGCGTCCGGCCACCAGCGCCTCGGCCACGCGCCCGCGCG
>JBBIOF010000554.1:0-2388 GCA_037443505.1 Candidatus Rokuibacteriota bacterium | reverse complement strand
GCCCCGCGCCGGGTGCGCCTGCCCAGCCTGCTGGCGCTGCAGGCCACCGGCTTCCGCGACCCGGAGCGCGCGCGCCAGAACCTGCGCCTGATCCTCGAGGGCCGCCCGCTGGTGCCGTACGCGGGCGCCCTCCGCCGGGCCCTGGAGCGGCTGCTGCCGCTGCTGCTGGACGCGCTCTGGAAGAGCGCGGATCCCGACGAGGCCCTGAACCAGTTCGAGCGCTTCCTGGCCGCGGCCGGGCCCCGGGCGGGCCTGGTGGAGCTGCTGGCCCGCGACCCGGACGTGCTCACGGGCCTGGTGCGCCTGTGCGCGGGCGGGGACCTGCTGACCCAGCTCCTGATCGCCCAGCCCGAGCTGCTCGCCTCGCTGGCCGACCAGGAGGCCCTGCGCCGTCCCAAGGGCGCCCACGCCTTCCGCGCGGCCCTGGCGCCCGTCTTCGCTCCGGGGACCGAGGTCGAGCGGCGCGACCGGCTGCGCCGTCTCAAGCAGGCGGAGGAGCTGACGGTGGTCTGGCGCTACCTCCTGGGCGTGACCTCCATCGAGGGCTACTCGCGGGAGATGACCGCGCTGGCCCAGGCCGTGCTGGCGGCCGGCTGGCTCCTGGCGCTCGAGGGCCCGGTGGAGCGGCACGGCGTGCCGAGGGCGGCGGACGGCCGCTTCGTGCCGGCGGTGGTGGTGGGCGTGGGGAAGCTGGGCGGCCGCGAGCTGACCACGGGCTCGGACCTCGACCTGTTCGTGGTGTTCGCCGAGGACGGGTGGACCGACGGCCCGGAGCGCGTGGACGCGCACACCTTCTGGAGCGCCGTGGTCGAGCGCCTGGCGAGCGTGCTGGGCGACATCACCGCCGCCGGGGTGGCGTTCCCGGTGGATCTCAGGCTCCGCCCCGGGAGCAAGGGCAGCGGCTTCGCGTCGAGCCTGGAGGCCGCCGAGCGCTACTACCGCGAGTGGGGCGACCTGTGGGAGCGCCAGACGCTCACCCGCGCCCGGGTGGTCCTGGGCGACCGCGGCCTGGCCCGGCGGGTGCGCGCGATGATCCGGCGGCACGTCTACGGCGAGCCGCTCGGGTCCCAGGGCCTCAAGGAGATCGCGGACGTGCGCACCCGCATGGAGCTCGAGCTCGGCAAGGAGACGCCGGGCCGCTGGCACGTGAAGTTCGGCCGGGGCGGCCTGGTGGAGGTGGAGTTCCTGGTCCAGGCCCTCCAGCTGGCGCACGGCCACGATCGACCCGACGTGCGGCGCACCGGCACGGCCGCCGGCCTGGCCGGGCTGGCGCGGGCGGGGGTGCTGCCGGGCGCCCTGGCCGGAGAGCTGGCCGGGCACTACCGGTTCCTCCGCCGCGTCTCGGCCGCCCTGCGGCTGCTGTCGGCGCGCCCGCCGGACACCATCGACCTGGCCGGGCCCATGCCGGCGCGGGTGGCGAGCGCCCTCGGCTATCCTTCGCGCGAGGCGTTCCTGGAAGACTACCGGCTCCGGACGGGCGCGGTCCGGGCGGCCTGGGAGGCGCACGTCCGATGAGCAGGCTGTTCGTCGTGGACGGCCACTCGCACCTGTTCCGCGCCTACCACGCGGTGGGCTACCTCTCCACCTCCAGGGGGGTGCCGAGCCACGCGGTGCTCATCCTGAGCACCATGCTCTGGAAGCTCATCCGCGAGGAGCAGCCGGAGTACCTGGGCATCGCGTGGGACGCCCCGGGCCCGACGTTCCGCGACCGGCTCTTCGCCGAGTACAAGGCCACGCGGGCGGGCATGCCCGAGGACCTCGCGCGCCAGATCCCCTACGTGCGCCGGCTCTTCGACGCGCTCCACGTTCCCGTGGTGGAGGCGCCCGGCTACGAGGCGGACGACGTGCTCGCCACGCTGGTGGCCCGGGCGCTCGAGCACGACGTGGAGGTCGTCGTGGTCACCGGCGACAAGGACCTGCTCCAGCTCGTGGGCCCCCGGGTGAAGGTCCTGAGCGTGGTGGGGCGGACCGGGGAGACGGTGCTCTACGACGAGGCCCGGGTGCGGGAGCGGTGGGGCGTCGCCCCCGCCCAGATTCCCGACGTGCTGGCCCTCATGGGCGACGCCATCGACAACATCCCCGGCGTCCGCGGCGTGGGGGAGAAGACCGCGGTGAAGCTCATCGGCCAGTTCGGCAGCGTGGAGCGCCTGTACGAGAACCTCCCCCTGGTGGGCGGCAAGCTCCGCGAGACGCTGGCGGCGGGCCGCCGGGAGGCCCTGCTGTCGCGGGAGCTGGCGGCGCTGCACCGCGACGTCCCCCTCGCGTTCGACCTGGAGGCCTTCCGCCGGCGGGAGCCGGACTGGGCCCGGCTGCGCGCGCTCTGGATGGAGATGGAGTTCACCCGCCTGCTCAAGGAGCTGCCGCCGGTGGCGGCGGACGTCTCGGCCC
>JBBIOF010000553.1:0-2393 GCA_037443505.1 Candidatus Rokuibacteriota bacterium | reverse complement strand
CCCGCGCCTCGGCCTCGGCGCGCTCCGGCGTGCCGTCGCGCAGCGTGCGCCACTGGTCGAGCCCGCCGATGACGGCTCCGGGCACCTGCGCCCGGCCCTCCGCCAGCGAGGGCCCGGCCGTCCGGTCGTCCCAGTTCCACGCGTCGCCCGGCAGGGCGGCGAGCCGGGGGAACATCAGGCGGTCGCCGTGGCAGTGGACGATGGTGAGGATGGACCGCCCGCGCACCGACTCCAGCACGCGGCGGTCGTAGGGCTCGCCGAACTCGGCGTACTCCTCCTCGGTGTGGAGGCTCAGGCTGGCCGCCTGGATGGAGTAGAAGATGCCCGACACGCCCTCGGTGAGGGCGAGGTCGGCGAACCGGATCAGGGTCTCGGTGATGGCCTCCAGCGCGTCGCGGACCAGCGCGGGCCGCTCCCTGAGGTCGGTGGCGAGCCGGTCGCCGGAGAGCTTGCGGGCCAGGGACAGCGGCGAGAAGAGGGTGGGGACCACGGGGGCGTCGCCCACGCGCCGGTCGAACCCCATGCGGACGATCGTCTCGAGCTGGAGCGCCCAGCCCGCGGCCGAGGCGGGATCCAGGGGCCGGATCCGCTTCCAGTCCTCGGCGTCCTTGACGGCGCAGACCGCGCAGGGCCGGTGGCCGTCGGGACGCACCTCCTCCGCCTCCACGCACCCCCACGCCTCCACGGCGTAGCCGCCGCTGGGCGTGATCTTGATGAAGTCGGAGCCGTAGCGCTCGTGGAAGCGGAGCGTGGCCTGTGCCAGGCCCGCCGGGTTGCGGTCCACCTGGTGGAAGTGGCGCCAGACGGCGTACGGGACGCGGTCCACGGGCTGGCGCCGGACGGCGGCCAGGATGCGGTCGCGGCGGCTCATCGGAGTCGGTACCATAGCGCTCCCTCGCCGAGGACCGGCCGGCCCTCGGCGTCCACGGCCTCGAAGACGATCAGGTCGCGCCGGCGCCCGCGCCCGCGGACCACCAGGACGGTCGGCGGCACGACCATGCCCGTGAAGCGGGCGGCGACCTCGCGCACGCGGGCGGGATCGCCGCCCAGCTCGTGGGCGATCACCCGCGAGACCGCCAGGGCCAGCGTGGCGGTGCCGTGGAGGATGGGGGCGGGCAGGCCGCGGGCGCGGGCGACGGCGACGTCGGTGTGGATGGGGTTCCAGATGCGGGCGCACTCGGTGTAGACGTGGCCGGCCCCGCCCGGGACCGGGACGGCGTCGTCCCAGCGCACCTCGCCCGCCTCGGGCGCGGGCGGCTGCTCGAGGTCCCCGGCGTCCTCGCCCACGCGCGCACCCCGGTACACCGTCCCGTAGGTGGTGGTGGTCACGGGCTGCCCGCCGGCGTCCACCGTCTCGTGACGCGCCACCACCAGGGCGCCCGACCGGCGCTGGCGCACCGCGATCACGCGGGCGGTGGTGAGCAGGGCGTCCCCGACCCGCGGCGGGCGGTGGATCACCAGGCGGTGGGTGGCGTGGACGCCGAGGCCGTGCAGGGCCTCGCCCACCGTCTGCTGCCTGAGCGCCAGCGCCGCCGGCCACTCGTAGGCCACGGGGAAGAGCGGGTGCGCCACGGGGCCGCCGGGCGAGGCGGTGTCATAGTAGATCGGATCCTCCTCCCCGATACCGGCGGCGTACGCCATCAGCCAGCGGGCGTCGACGGTGGAGGCCACCGGGCCCGCCACCGCCCCGACGATGCCGGCGGGAATCTCGAACGTGCTCGCCGCGGAGGTCACGGCGCGGGGAAGCCCATGGCATCCACGAAGAGGCGCTCGAACTCCGGGTGGGCGGCCAGCGAGACGTGCTCCATGGACCGCGCAATCTCGCCGGCGCGCGCTCGCTCCCGCTCGGAGAGCAGGGCGAGCTGCGCCCCCAGGGACGCCGCGTTGCCCACGTAGCGGACGCGGCCGGCGGGCACGGGCGGGAGCAGGCCGATCCTGAGCGCGCCGGGGATGGAGAGGTAGTTGCCGAAGCCGCCGGCCAGCAGCACCTCGTCCAGCCGGCCGGGCTCGACGCCGGCCACGTGCAGCAGCAAGCTCACGCCGGAGGCGATGGCTCCCTTGGCGAGCTGGACCTGGCGCACGTCCTCCTGGGTGAGGGTGATCTCGCGGGGCGCGCCCGCCTCGCCGGCCCGGGCCACGATCACCAGGCGCTCTTCGCCGCGCATCACCACGCGGTCGCGCAGCCGCGGCGGCAGGGCCTCGCGGCGCTCCACCTGGATGAGGCCGGTCGGGTCGATGACGCCGGCGTCGAGCAGGCCGGCCACCAGGTCGACGAGCCCGGAGCCGCAGATGCCCTGGGGCGCGGCGCCGCCGATGGTGTGCAGGTGGAGGTCCTCGTCCACGGTCACGCGGTGGATGGCCCCCGCGGCGGCCCGCATGCCGTGGCGGATCTG
>JBBIOF010000552.1:0-2393 GCA_037443505.1 Candidatus Rokuibacteriota bacterium | reverse complement strand
TGGCGCCGCCGGTTCCGGGCGAGGCGGACGGTGCCGACACGCGAGCCTGCGCCTCCCGGATGCAGGCGTCGAAGTCGGCCTGGGTCGGGTCGGCCGCGCGCGCCCCGCCCCAGATCGCGAGGACGCCGGCCGCGGCCACGAGCGCGGTCGCACACTTCGCTCTCCTCATGGTGGTTCCTCCTCGGTGGTGTGATGCGGACGTCGCCTTTCGAAGGCGAGACGGGAGGGCTTCAAGGAGGATGCCAGCGAGTGCGGCGGCGGGGGCGGGGCGCGGGCCGTTTCTCCGGCGCGCGCGCCTTGCGGCCCCGGCCCCTCCTGGGTATGCTCGTGTGGCAGTGCACCCTTCGACGCGAGAGTGGCGAAACTGGCAGACGCGCTGGATTTAGGATCCAGTGGGCGGAAGCCCTTGGGGGTTCGACTCCCCCCTCTCGCACCACCCGAGGAGCAGTGATGGTCCCCGTGTCGAGGCCCGCATGAAAGTCGCCGTCGAGGAGATCGAGGGCTGCAAGCGCCGGCTCGCCGTGGAGGCCCCGGCCGACGTCGTCCGGGAGGCGTGGGAGCGCGCGTACGGCCGCGTGCAGAAGCACGCCCGCCTGCCCGGCTTCCGCCGGGGCCACGTGCCGCGCTCGCTGGTGAAGCTGCACTTCGCCGACGACGTGCGCCGTGAGGTGGCGGAGCACCTGATCCCCGACGTCTACCGCCGGGCGGTGTCCGAGGCGCGGCTCGACCCGGTGGCCGAGCCCGACCTCCAGGACGTCCGGCTGGAGGAGGGCGCGCCGCTCACGTTCGTGGCGGTCGTGGAGGTCAGGCCCGCCATCGAGCCCCACGACTACAAGGGTGTCGAGGTGGAGCACGCCACCACGCCCGTCACCGACGAGGACGTCGAGCGCACCCTGGACCACATGCGCGAGCAGCACGCCGAGTTCCGGGACGTGGACCGGGCGGCGGCCGAGGGCGACCTGGTGATCGTGGACTACTCGCTGGCGCTGGAGGGCGAGAGCCCCTCCACCCAGTCCGGGTACGCCTTCGTGGTGGGGGACGGCTCCGTCCTCCCCGAGGTGGACGCGGCCGTCCGGGGAATGCAGCGCGGCGAGGAGCGGACCGTCGCCTTCCGGTTCCCCGAGGACCACCAGCGGGAGGCCCTGCGCGGCAGGACGGGCAGCGGCACCGTCAAGGTCGTGGAGGTCAAGGAGAAGGTCCTGCCCGAGCTCAACGACGAGTTCGCCCGGACCCTGGGGGAGTTCGAGACGCTGGAGGCGGTGCGCGTCGAGATCCGCCGCCAGCTCGAGGCCGCGCGCACCCGCGACGAGCGCCGCGCCCTCGAGGAGAAGATCGTGGACGCCCTGCTGGCCCGGCACCAGTTCGCGGTGCCCGAGGCCATGGTGATGCGCGAGGTGGCCCACCGGATCGAGCACGCGCGGGAGGGCATGCGGCGGCGCGGCATCGACCCCGACGGGATGCCGTGGGACTACGGCAAGCTCCTCGAGGAGCTGAGGCCGGCGGCCGAGCGGGCGGTCCGCCGGGCCCTGCTCCTGGACGCGATCGCGGACGGGGAGGGCCTGGAGGTCGCCGACGCGGAGGTGGACGCCGAGGTGGAGAAGCTGGCACGCGCCAGCCAGCGCCCGGCGCCGGCGATCCGGCGTATGATGGAGAAGAGCGGCGATCTCGAGACGCTGCGCCACGGGCTGCGCGAGCGGAAGACGCTCGACTTCCTCGTGAACCATGCGAATGTGCGGGCCTAGGCCGGCATCCGGGGCGTCCCGCCCGGGGGGCGGGCGCCCGGCCGCGGGACGGAAGGAGACACGGATGGCTCTGGTGCCGATGGTGATCGAGCAGACTCCGCGCGGCGAGCGCGCCTTCGACATCTTCTCGCGCCTGCTCAAGGAGCGGATCATCTTCCTGCCCACGTTCATCGAGGACGAGCTGGCCAACCTGGTCATCGCCCAGATGCTGTTCCTGGAGGCGGAGGATCCGGACAAGGACATCTACCTCTACATCAACTCCCCGGGCGGCTCGGTGACGGCCGGGCTGGCCATCTACGACACCATGCAGTACGTCAAGCCGGCCATCTCCACCATCTGCATGGGACAGGCGGCCTCCATGGGGGCGCTGCTGCTGGCCGCCGGCGCCAAGGGCAAGCGCTTCGCGCTGCCCCACTCCCGCATCATGATCCACCAGCCGCTCGGCGGGGTGCAGGGCCAGGCCACGGACATCGACATCCAGGCCCGGGAGATCCTCCGCATGCGGGAGGAGCTGAACCGCATCCTCGTGCACCACACCGGCCAGCCCATGGAGAAGATCCAGCGGGACACGGACCGGGACTTTTTCATGACCGCCGAGCAGGCCAAGGAATATAGAATCGTCGACGAGGTCATCTCGTCGAAGCCCACGAC
>JBBIOF010000551.1:0-2397 GCA_037443505.1 Candidatus Rokuibacteriota bacterium | reverse complement strand
GGCGGCCCCCCTCGGCCCAGCGTCGCCCGCCCCAGGGCTCACCGCGACCGGGCGAGCAGAGGTGCAACGCGGATACCACGCCGCGAGCCCGGCACGCCGGGCATCGGGCCCGGCCCACCGCGACAGCGGGGTGGCGGCGTCGCGGAGCTGGTCCTCGCCGACCCTCGTGCCGGCGGGCGGCCGGCCAGCCCGCCGGTACCTGAAGCTCGGCTTCAGATTAATTGCGATAACGTCCCATGACACAAAGCAAGAACCGTTCACGAAGCGTGTCGCGCGGCTCGCGCAGCACAGTGCCGCGTGCGGGGATTCGTGATGCGTATGACGGTGATCATACGGGAGTGAGGGAGCGGAGGGGTACGCTCGGGCCGGTGGAGGAGGCCAGGCCATGATTCACCGTGGGCCGCTCGCGCGATGATCTCCTGCGACGTCACGCTCGACCGGCTCATCGAGCGGCACCCCGGGCTCGTCGACGTGCTGGCCGGGATCCACCCCCACTTCCAGCGCCTCCGGAACCCGCTGCTGCGCCGGCTGATCGCGCCCCGCACAACGGTGGCGGAAGCAGCCGCCATGGCCGGCATGTCGCCCAGCGAGCTCCTGGCCCTGATCCGGCGAGTTGCCGGGGAGGCCGGTCCGGAGTCCTGCGGCCACGCCCCGACTCCGGAGGAGACCCGCGCCGAGCCGCCCACGCCTCGCCCGCACGAGCTCGACCGGCTGCGGCCGGTGCTCGTGGACGTGCGCGACGACATCCGGCGAGGCGTGGAGCCGTTCGCCCGGATCATGGAGGCGGTGAGGGCCCTGGGCGGGGACGAGGCCCTGGTGCTCCGCGCCCCGTTCGAGCCCGTGCCGCTCTACGGCGTCCTCGGCCGGCGCGGGCTCGCCCACTGGACGGAGCGGCTGGGAGAAGGCGACTGGGCGGTCTGGTTCTACCGGTCGTCCGCGGGGGCCGCGCCGGCGGCCCGCGAGGAGGCCGTGCGCCCTGCCGCTCGTCCGATTCGCCTGGACGTCCGCGGCCTCGAGCCGCCCCAGCCGATGCTGCGCGTCCTGGAGCGGCTCGACACCCTGGGCCCCGACGAGGAGCTGCTGGTCGTCCACGACCGCCGCCCCATGTTCCTCTACCCGCAGCTCGACGACCGCGGCTTCCTCCACGAGACCCGTGACGTGGGGCCCGGACACGTGGAGATCCGCATCCGGCGGGCACCGGCTTCCCGATGATCCGGCCGCCGGGGAGCCGGGGGCCGTCGGCGGGCCTGCCGCTCACCTACCTGGGCGCGGCCGCGCTGGCGTTCGTGCTGGCGGCGCTCAGCCTTCCCTGGCTGGCCGGCGACCTGGCGGGCCACTACTACCAGCCGCGCGTGCTGGCCCTGACCCACACGGTCACGCTCGGCTGGATCACGCTCACCATCCTGGGGGCGAGTTACCAGCTCATCCCGGTGGTCCTCGAGCGGCCGCTCTGGAGCGAGCGGCTGGCCCGCTGGCAGTTCGTCCTGCTGGTGGCAGGGATCGCGGGCATGGTGGGCCACTTCTGGATCGGGCACTGGTCCGGCCTCGTGTGGGGCGCCGCGCTGGTGGGGCTCGGGGCCCTCGCCCACCTGGCCAACACCACCCTCACGATGCGCGGCGTGTCCCGCTGGACCTTCACGGCGCGCCTGGTGGCGCTCGCGCTCGCGGGGTTCGGCCTCACCGCGCTCCTCGGGCTCCTGCTGGGCGCCGACAAGCTGTGGCGCTTCCTGCCCGGCCACCTCTTCGGCAACCTCCACGCTCACGTCCACCTGGCGCTCCTGGGCTGGGTGCTCCCGATGGTGATCGGCGTGGCCGCGCGCCTGTACCCGATGTTCCTCCTGGCGCGCGAGCCGGACGGCTGGCCCGGGCGTGCGCAGCTCTCCGGACTCGGGCTGGGCGTCCCGGCGGTCGTCCTCGGGCTGCTGCTGGGAGCGCCGTTCCTCTCCGGCCTCGGCGCGCTGGCGGTCGCCGCGGCCGTCGCCGGTCACCTCGCGTGGCTCTGGGGGATGGCGCGGGACCGCAAGCGGCCCACGCTCGACTGGGGCCTGCGCTTCGCGCTCACCGGCGCAGGCTACCTGGTGGCCGCCACGGCCCTCGGCCTGGGCTTCGCCCTGGGCCTCTGGTCGGGGCCGCGTGCCGGCCTGGCCTACGCCGCCTTCGCCCTGGGCGGGTGGGCGACGCTCACCATCGCGGGCATGATGCTGAAGATCGTCCCCTTCCTGGTGTGGTACCGCGCCTATGCCCCGCTGGCCGGGCGCAGGCCCGTGCCGGCGATGTCCGCGCTCGGGCGGCCGCGGGTGGAGGGGGTGGCGTACGCGCTGCTCACGGTCGGCTTCGGCGCGCTGGCGGTGGCGCTGGCGTCGGGACACGCGGGCGCGATCCGCGCCAGCGGCCTCG
>JBBIOF010000550.1:0-2401 GCA_037443505.1 Candidatus Rokuibacteriota bacterium | reverse complement strand
AGCTCGGGCAGCGTGGCCGCGGGGTCGCCCTGGATGGCGACCCGCGCGGGATAGTTCTTGCCGATCTCCCACGGGTCGACGTCGAGGTGGACGACCGTGATCCCGGGCGGCATCGGGTCGACGTCCGACGGCAGGGACAGCGTGAACAGGTTGCCGCCCGCGCAGAAGACCACGTCGTGCCGCATGAGCAGGGCGCGCACGCGGGGCGCCAGGCGCGGCAGCGGGCCGGCGTAGAGCGGGTGCGTGAACGGGAAGTTGCACGTGGAGGCCAGGTCCTCGAGCACGACCGGGGCGCCCAGCGCCTCCGCCAGCTCCACCATCGACGGCAGCGCGTCCGCGTGGGCCACGGCGTCGCCCGCCACCAGGAGCGGGCGCTCGGCCCGCGCCAGCAGGCGCCCGGCCTCGTCCACCGCGGCGCGGTCGCCCACCACGCGGGGCGCCACCCGGGTGGGGGCGCCCAGGTCGAGGTCGCGCTCGGCGTTCAGGACGTCCACGGGCAGGGAGAGGAACACGGGCCCGGTGGGCTGCGTGAGGGCCGTCTTGGCCGCGCGGTGCACGAGCCGGGGCAGGTCCTCCAGCCGGCGGACCTCGGCGGACCACTTGACGAACGGGCGGGCCACCGGCGGCAGGTCGGCCCAGAGGATGGGTTCGGTGGCGGTGAAGCTCTGGTCGTGCTGTCCGGCGGTGACCAGCAGGGGCGCGCCTGACTTGAGCGCGTCGTAGAGCATGCCCATGCCGTTGCCGAGCCCCGGCGCCACGTGCAGGCTCACCACGCCCAGGCCGCCGCTGGCCAGGGCGTAGCCGTCGGCGGCCGCCACGGCGACCGCCTCCTGCAGCGCCAGCACGTAGCGGATGGCGGGCTCGCGCACGAGCCCGTCCATGAGGGGGAGCTCGGTGGTCCCCGGGTTGCCGAACACCACGGAGACGCCTTCCTGCTTGAGGACCTCGAGGAACGCCTGCTTGCCGGAGATGTAGGACATGGCGGCCGATCATAAACCGCGGCCGCCCTTGATTCCAGGGGGGGCGGCCGGTAGGCTCTGCTCGTGTCCGCCGCCGACGCCCCCCTGTTGCTCGCCGCCCGCCGCGTCCCGACCCCGTACACGCCGGTGTGGCTGATGCGCCAGGCGGGGCGGTACATGCCGGAGTACCGCGCCATGCGCCAGCGCTTCGGCTTCCTGGAGCTGTGCCGCAACCCGGCCGCGGCCGCCGAGGTGACGCTGCAGCCGGTGGAGCGGCTGGGCGTGGACGCGGCCATCCTCTTCGCCGACATCCTCCTGATCGTGGAGCCGCTGGGCGTGGGCCTGGAGTTCGCGCGCGGCGAGGGCCCGGTGATCCGCCGCCCGGTCAGGACCGACGCCGACGTGGCCCGGCTCAAGCCCTTCGACGTCGCCGACGCCGTGCCGTTCGTGTTCGAGACCGTGCGGACGGTGGTGAGCGCCCTGGCCGGCCGGGTGCCCCTGATCGGCTTCGCCGGCGCGCCCTTCACCGTCGCCTCCTACCTGGTCGAGGGCGGGCCGTCGCGGGACTACCTCCACACCAAGCGGCTCATGTACGACGAGCCGGAGGCGTGGCACCGGCTGATGGAGCTCCTGTCGTCCCTGACCGCCCGCTACCTGAACGGCCAGATCGACGCGGGCGCCGGGCTCGTGCAGCTCTTCGACTCGTGGGTGGGCGTCCTCTCCCCCGCCGACTACCGGAGCTACGTCCTGCCGCACGTCCGGGGGCTGATCCGCGGCCTGCGCCCCGGCGTGCCGGTGATCCACTTCGGCACGGGCAACCCGGCGCTGCTGCCGCTCATGCGCGCGGCCGGCGGCGACGTGATCGGGCTCGACTGGCGCGTGGAGCTGGACGCGGCGTGGGAGGCGCTGGGCCACGACGTCGGGGTGCAGGGCAACCTGGACCCGGCCGTGCTGCTGGCGCGGCCGTCCTACATCCGCCGGCGCGCGCAGGACGTGCTGGACCGCGCGGCCGGCCGCCCCGGGCACATCTTCAACCTGGGTCACGGCGTGCTCCAGGAGACGCCGGTGGACCACGTCCGCGCGCTGGTGGACGCGGTCCACGAGCTCAGCGGCCGCCGGTGAGCGCCGTCGACTCGGTCCTCCTGGTCGCCTTCGGCGGCCCCACCGCCCCCGGCGAGGTCCGCCCGTTCCTCGAGAACGTGGCGCGCGGCCGCCCGGTGCCGCGCGAGCGGCTGGAGGAGGTGGCGCGCCACTACGAGCGGCTGCCCGGCGGGCGCTCGCCGCTCAACGAGCTGACCCACGCGCAGGCCCGTGCCCTGGCCGCGGCGCTGGCGGGCCGGGGGCTCCCGCTGCCGGTGTTCGTGGGCATGCGGAACTGGCACCCCTACCTCCACGAGACGCTGGGCCGGATGGCGGCCTCCGGCTGCAAGCGCGCCCTCGGC
>JBBIOF010000549.1:0-2404 GCA_037443505.1 Candidatus Rokuibacteriota bacterium | reverse complement strand
GTCGCGGCCGCAGCCCTCGCGACCGCGACGGCGCCGGCCGCCAGCAGGACCCACGGCCGACCCCGGGCGAGGACGTGCCGGGCGGCCCGGGGAGCCGCGCCCGTCACGACAGGCTCCGGATGCGGTCCGACGCCTGCGCGATCTGCGTGAGCCGCACCCCGAAGTTCTCGTCGATGACCACCACCTCGCCCTTGGCGATGGGGCGATCGTTCACCAGCAGGTCGACCGGCTCGCCCGCCATCTTGTCCAGCTCGATGATGGAGCCGGGGCCCAGCGCGAGGATGTCGCGGATCAGCATCCGGGTGCGCCCCAGCTCCACGGTCACCGGCATCGAGATGTCCAGGATGAGGTCGAGGCCGGGCGTGGCGGTGCCGTTGCCCGCCTGGGGCCTGGGGGCGGCTGCCACCTCCTGGACGGCGGCCGCCTCGTCGCGCACCGAGGGCGGGATGGTGAGCGCCAGGCGCGCCCGCGGCACCCCGTCCACCGTGAGGACGCCCACCGCGATGGAGGCGATGTGGGGCTGCCAGCCCTCGGCGTGCTCGAGCTGTCGCAGCTCGGCCGGCGCGATCCCCACGGGCTTGCCGAAGAAGACGCGGAGCGCCGACGACGCCGACGAGAACATCTGGTTGACGGTCTCGCGCAGGGCGTCCTGGTGATCCGCGGTCAGGAGGCTGCCCTCCCCGGGCTCCTCGCCGAGCACCAGGCGCGCCAGGCCGATGGCGTCCGTCTGCGCGAGGATCAGGTCGTGGGCCCCCGCCAGGCCCCGCGTGAAGCGGGCGCTCATGATGACCCAGGGCAGCGGGATCGATCCGGCGAGCGCCTCGCCGGTGGCGAGCAGCCCGGGGACCAGGTCGAGGGTCACGGCGCGGTTCAGCAGCGTGGAGAGCGCGGCCGCGCAGCCGTTGAAGAACGCCTGGGCGTACGCCACGTCGGGCTCGGGCCGGGTGGGCGCCGTCGAGGCCGGCATCGGAGGCAGCGAGGTCATGGCTCGTTCCTTTCGTCGACGCGGCCGAGGATCTCGACCGCCAGGTGCTTGCGGTGGGTCCCGGGACGGCCCACGAAGGTGGGGACGTCGTTGATCTCGACCCGCACCGCGTCGTCGGGCTTGGTCTCGAGGGGCAGGAGCTGGCCCACCTTGAGGTCGAGCAGCTCCCGCACCGTGAGCCGGGTGGTCCCCAGGAAGGCCCGGAGCGTCAGCGGACTCTGGGACAGCTCCCGGATCATGAACGCCCGGCTCTCGGGGGACGCCACGGACGTGGTGGTCGACATCCAGCGCTGGGCCCCCAGGCGCGACATGAGCGATTCCAGCAGCAGGTAGGGATAGCCGACGGACAGGCCGCCGGCCACGGGCCCGATCTTGATCCGGAACGTCGCCACCAGGATGACCTCGTTGGGCGAGGTCACCTGGATGAACTGGGGGTTCGTCTCGAGCTGGAGGATCCGGAACACGAAGGCCCCCACGTGCTGCCAGGCCTGCTGGAGGTCCACCATGGCGCGCAGCCCCACCCGCTCCACCACCGCCCGCTCGATCTCGGTGAAGTCCCGCGCCGCGGGCACGTCGAAGCCGTTGCCGCCCAGCAGCCGGTGGATCATCACCGACGCCACGTGCGTGTTCAGCTCGAGAACCGCCCCGCCCTTGAGGGGCTCCATGTTGAAGACGAAGGCGCAGGTGGGGCTGGCGATGGCCAGCTGGTACTCGCTGAACGAGATCTGCTCCACCGCCTCGAGCTCCAGATCCACCATGGTGCGGAGCATGCCGGAGAGCGAGGCGGTGGCCAGCTTGGCGAAGTCCTCGTGGAGGATGTGGAGCGCTCGGATCTGCTCCTTCGACACCCGGCTCGGCCGGCGGAAGTTGTAGACGACCGCCTTGGCGTCGGCGCGCTCTCCGCCGGGGGAGACCGTGACCTCGCCGCTCCGGACGGCGGAGAGGAGCGCGTCGATCTCCTCCTGGGTGAGCGTCTCGTGGGGCTTCATCACTGCACCACGAACTCCGTGAAGAACACCTGGCTGACCGGGTCGCCGCCAACGACCTCGTTGATCCGCGTCCGGAGGTGCTCCCGGAGGGCATCCCGCCGGGCCGGGTCCAGCAGCTCCTCCAGGGGGGTGGAGCTGAGCACGTCGATGGCGGAGTCGATGATGGGAGTCCGCTGCTCCTCCAGCCGCCGGGCGGCCTTGGGGGCGGCGGCGCCCAGCTCCAGGGTGGTCCTGAGGTACCGGCGCCCGTTCGTCTCGGCCACGTTCACCACGATGGTGCCCGCCCGGAAGACGTGCAGGGGCTGCCGCTCCGCGACGGGCTCGGCCCGCCGGTCCCGGAAGAGCAGCAGCCAGGCGGCGCCGGCGCTGGCCAGCAGCGCCACCGCCAGCGCGCACCAGGTGAGGACGAACAGCGTGCGGCGCGTGGAGC
>JBBIOF010000548.1:0-2408 GCA_037443505.1 Candidatus Rokuibacteriota bacterium | reverse complement strand
CGCCGGCCGCGGACCGGCGCCGGGGCCCACGAGCTCGGCAAGCGGGTGGAGGAGATCGAGCGGCGGATCGAGGCCCTCGAGGAGCGACGCCGCGAGCTGGGCGAGGCGCTCGGCAATCCCGCACTCTACGCCGACGGCGAGCGGGCCCGGGCCGCGGCGCTGGAGCGCAGGCAGACCGAGGAGCAGATCGCCTGGCTGCTGCACGAGTGGGAGCGGCTCGCCGAGGAGCTGGACGCCCCGGGGGCGGCCCGGTGACGGAGTTCTACGCGCCGGTCGATCCGGAAGACCTCAAGCGCGAGCGGGCCCGGGCCCGCGAGCTCCGGCAGAGCCAGTGGTGGAAGCGGAAGGTCGCCTCCGGGATCTGCTACTACTGCCGCCGCCACGTGGGGCCCCGGGCGCTGACCATGGACCACATCGTCCCGCTGGGGCGGGGCGGCCGCAGCGTTCGCGGCAACGTGGTGCCGGCCTGCAAGGAGTGCAACACGCGCAAGAAGGCCCGGCTGCCCGTGGAGTGGGACGAGTACCTGAGGCGGCCGGACGCGCCGGACGAGTGAGCCGGCCGCGTTATTGTTTCGCCCCGCGGGCCCGGCCGCAGTACCTTGAGGCGCGAGAGCGTCGAACCGTGCATGGGAGGGCGCGCATGATCAGGATGTCCGTCCTCGCAGGCCTCGCGGCCCCGTGGTGGCCGGGTCGCGCCGTCGTCCAGAACCTGGCCCGCGAGATCAGCTTCTGGCGGTGGCGGCGGCAGCTCCAGCACCGGGCGCCGGCGCCCCGGATCGATTCGGACGGCACCGCCCCACCCCCGCCGGCGGCGGGTCGCCGCGTGCAGCACGTCGCGATCCACCTGTCGCCGTCGAGGAGGCTGGTCGTCCGCTCGGAGACCCACCCCGGTCCGGCGGCCTGATCGCCGGCGGCCTCGCCCCCGGAACCCTCCGGCTGCGCGGTCGCCGTCTCCGCGGCGGGAAGCCGCCCCGCGCGCCGTCCGAAACGTTGGACATTGACGCGTTCCGTGCGTCCCGGTTGAATGGCGATCGCTCGCGAGCATCGCCGTGCACCCGACAACGTGGAGGAGCGCATGATGCCGTCCCGGATGCTGTCCACCCTCTTCGCGGTCCTGCTCGTCGCGCCGTGGCCGGCGGCCGCCGACCAGACGGCGCGCCCGGGTGCCGAGGCCAGGGCCACCGCCGCCATCGGCGCGCCGGTCAACATCAACACCGCCGACGTGAAGGCGCTGATGACGCTCGACGGCGTCGGCCGCCGAGTCGCCGAGAAGATCGTCGAGTACCGGCAGAAGAACGGTCCGTTCGCGAAGCCGGAAGACGTCCGGCGAGTGTCGGGCATCGGCAAGGGGCTGTGGGAGCGCAATCGCGAGCGCATCGTCGTGAAGTGAGGGACTTTTTCTTTGGGCGCACCGCGGACTGCGGTACGATGGGGCCAAGTCGGTCGGAGCGACAACAGCGCTCCCGTGGCGTCCCCGCCGACAATTCCGCCGGCGGCTGACGTGGCCGAGCCCGGGCCGGGAGTCGGCATCCGGTTCGTGGCCAGTGGGACTGGGCCCGCGTGGCGCCCTTGCCGAGAGAGGAGGTGATCCAGCCGATGTGTACCCCTACGGTGATCTGTGAGGTGGATGCCTCCTAGGCAGGTTCCACGCTAGCTCCAGGTGGACGGCCTGGGAGAACCAGGCTCCACCGGCCCCGACGAACCCGCCTCACCAGCGGGGCGGCGCGCAGTTCGAGCCAGAAGCGCCGCAGCGTTCGTCGGGGCTCTTTTTTGTGCGGATGCGCCCGGGCGGGGTGAGGCCGGAAGAGCGGCCCGCCGGGGGTCCGGCGGGCCGCGAAGTGGTCCGCGACGGATGAAAACGCGGCGGGGGTCAGCCGATCTTGCGGACGTTGGAGGCCTGCAGGCCCTTCGGACCCTTGGTGACCTCGAACTCGACCTTGTCGCCCTCGCTCAAGCTCTTGAATCCCTGCGCCTGGATCGCGCTGTAATGCACGAAGACGTCCTCACCGCCCTCGACCTGGATGAAGCCGTACCCCTTGGCGTCGTTGAACCACTTCACGGTGCCGTTAGCCATACACCTTTCCCTTTTTGCGGAGCGGCCAGAATCGCTCCGGTGATCCCGGCCCCAATGGCCGGGGCGTCCCGATCCACCGGCGGGACAAACAAAAAACGTCGCGGGACCTCGGTCCTCGCGACGTCGTGTGCTTCAGACCCGAGCGACTCCTGCAGCTGGTACCGCAGCGACGCAGCGCACCATCGGAAGCCGCGGAAACTCTACAACGGCAAAAAAAGCGGTGTCAAGCCGCTTGCTCGTGGAGTGCCGGCAGTCCACGGGAGCGCCGGGAGAGCCCACCCGGACCCGGATCCGGGCCCGGGTGGGAGCGAACGAGCGCGCGCCGGTGCCTCTA
>JBBIOF010000547.1:0-2415 GCA_037443505.1 Candidatus Rokuibacteriota bacterium | reverse complement strand
GCCGCGGCGGGGGCCGGGCCGGCCACCTGCACGCCCGTCGCCCTGCCGCCTCGGGGCGCCACCACCAGCACCGGACAGGGCGCGAGCCGAACGACGGTTTCGTGCACGGCTCCCAGCACGGCCCGCTCGAGCCTCCCCGCGGCGTGCGCTCCCATCACCACCAGGTCCGCCGGCCAGGCACGCGCCCGCTCGGCGATGGTCTGGCCTGCCCCGCAGGGGGATGCCCGCACGCGGACGACCTCCACGTCCGACGCGAGCGACTCCAGCAGGGACCTCAGTGATCCCCGCGTTCTCTCCTCTTCCTGCTCTCGCCAGCCCCGGAGCGCGGCGCCATGCGCCCGGCGTCCCCACGGCGCCAGCGAGGTGAAGGCCGCCGTCGGGAGGTCGAGAACCACCAGGGCCCTGACCACGTTCCCGGCGGACCGGGCGAGGACCGCGGCCGCGTCCTGCGCCCACCCGGCCCGCTCGTTCCCGTGAACCGCGATCAGGATCCGCATGCTCGACTCCCGCGACTCCTTATACCGCCCGTCCGGGGCTCGCGAAATTAGAAAAGTACGACGTTGTTGTTCCAGAAAACCGACGAGGGCTCACAGCCGACCCTGCCGAGCCGTGGTACAGTCGGCGTGCGATGGACTGGCTGAACTACCACCACCTCCTGTACTTCTGGATGGTCGCGCGCGAGGGGAGCATCGCGCGCGCGAGCCCGTTCCTCCGCCTCGCGCCGTCGACGATCAGCACCCAGATCGGGATGCTCGAGCGGGCGCTGGGCGAGAAGCTCTTCACGCGGGTCGGCCGCCGGCTGGTGCTCACGGACGCCGGGCGGCTGGCATTCGGCTACGCCGACCGCATCTTCGGCCTCGGACGCGAGCTGGCCGCCGCGGTGCGGGGCCGGCCCGCCGCCCCCGCCACCACCCTCGTGGTCGGTGTCAGCGACGCCCTTCCCAAGCTGATCGCCTACCGGCTGCTGGAGCCGGCGCTCCGTCTCACGATCCCGGTGCGGGTCGTCTGCCGCGAGGACCGGCCGGAGCGGCTCCTGGCGGAGCTGGCGGTCCACGCCGTGGACATCGTCCTGGCGAATGTTCCGGCCGGTCCCACGATCAAGGTCCGCGCCTTCAATCACCTCCTGGGGGAATCGGGAATGATCTTCCTTGCCACGCCCCGCCTGGCTGCCGTCCATGGCCGCCGCTTTCCCGGCTCGCTGGACGGCGCGCCGGTCCTGCTCCCCCGCGAGACGACGCCCGTCAGGCCGGCCCTCGAGCGGTGGTTCGACGACAAGGGCCTCCGGCCGCGGATCGTGGGGGAATTCGACGACAGCGCTCTGCTCAAGGTGTTCGGCCAGTCCGGGGCCGGCGTGTTTCCGGCGCCGAGTGCCATCGAAGCCGAAGTGCGCCGCCAGTACGGAGTGCGGGTGATCGGGCGGGTCGACGAGGTGCGGGAGCGGTTCTACGCCATCACGCTCGAGCGGCGGCTCACGCATCCCGCCGTCGCCGCCATTCGCGAAGCCGCGCGCGAGACGCTCTTCGCCTGACCCGCCGGATCCTCACCCTCGCCGCCAGTGAGTCCCGCCGAAGCGGTGACCTCCGCCCGACCCGGCGTGGGACGGTGTGGGGCTGCAGAGGCGCTCACGGCTCCCCCATCCCCGCGTCGGCGCGCGCAATCGGCCGGCGCGCCGAGGACGGAATCGCGATAAAGTAGCGACGCCGCCCGGCCGGCGCCATCCGCAGCCGAGGGCAGACCGGCGGCGGGCGCAGTGACGCTCGGGCAAGCGGGCGACCTGAGGGAGGTGTTTCAATGCGCGTCAACAACGTCGACGTCGAGCGGGTCAAGCAGACGATCGCCGCGGTCCAGGCCGATCCCGCGCAGGCCAGGCGCACCAACCGGGTCGAGGTCACGTGGCAGTTCGGGCAGCGGCAGGTCCAGATGGTCGGCAGCGCGACCGTGGAGGGTCGGCAGGTGACGCTCGAGGCCGACTCGCCGGCATTCCTCGGCGGTCGCGGGCGTCGTCCGGGCCCCATCCCGTACTGTCTCTTCGGCTTTGCGACCTGTTACGCCGGCACCTTCGCGGGCGTCGCCGCCGAGCAGGGCGTGGAGCTCAAGCGCCTGAAAGTCACGGCCGAGACGACGGTCGATTTCACCCGCGCCCTGGGGCTGGGCGAGACGCCGCCCTCCGAAGGCCTGCGGTTCATCGTCGAGGCCGAGGCGGAGGGTGGCCGCGAGATCCTGGAGCGGCTCAAGACGCTGGCGTACGAACGCTGTCCCGGCGTCTACTGCATCACGCACGCGATGCCGCTGACGGTGACACTCGTCTAATTAGCCCTGTCCCGCGCCGCGCCGGCCAGGGTGCGCCACCGTCACCTCCCCGGCCGGCCGCCGGCGGTCGCTGACGCCGAGCGAGGCCCATCTCGCGCGAGGGGC
>JBBIOF010000546.1:0-2416 GCA_037443505.1 Candidatus Rokuibacteriota bacterium | reverse complement strand
GCGCGCAGGTAGGCCTCGGGCCGGTCGAGCCAGAGGAGGACGGTCCGCGCCGCGATCAGCCGCCGGCGCGCTGGGCGGCGCCGACCGTCTCGCCGTGGCCGTCGGACGGCGCCTCGCACGCCCCGCCGCGCCCCTCCCCGTGGATCGAGAGATCCTTGATCGTCGGCGAGGTGCCGCAGAGCGGGCAGTTGGGGTCGCGCCGGAGCTTGACCTCGCGGAAGCGCATGCCGAGCGCGTCGTAGGTGAGCAGGCGGCCGATCAGGGGCTCGCCGATGCCCAGCAGCAGCTTCACCGCCTCCGTCGCCTGGATCAGTCCAACCACGCCTGGGAGCACGCCCAGGACCCCGGCCTCGCTTCAGGAGGGCACGAGGCCCGGCGGCGGCGGCACCGGGTAGAGGCAGCGGTAGCACGGCCCGGCGTTGGGCGCGAACACCGTCGCCATCCCCTCGAACTGGAAGATCGACCCGTGGACGTTGGTCTTGCCGGCCAGGTAGCAGGCGTCGTTGACCAGGTAGCGGGTCTCGAAGTTGTCCGACCCGTCCACGACCAGGTCGTAGTCCTTGATGATGTCCATCACGTTGTCGACGGTGATGCGCGTCGGCAGCGGGATGACCTCGACGTCCGGGTTGAGGGCCTTCATCGTGCGGGCGCCGGACTCCACCTTGGGCCGGCCGATGTCGGCCGTGGTGTGGAGCACCTGGCGCTGCAGGTTCGTGATGTCCACCACGTCGCCGTCCATGAGGCCGATGGTGCCCACGCCGGCGGCGGTGAGGTAGAGCGCCGCCGGGGAGCCGAGCCCGCCGGCGCCGATGAGCAGGACCTTCGAGCGCAGCAGCTTCCGCTGCCCCTTCTCGCCCACCTGGCCCAGGAGGAAGTGCCGGCTGTAGCGCTGGATCTGGTCCTGGTTGAGGGGGATCTCCCGCACCGTGGGGTAGCCGGACTGCACCCACCGCTGGTAGCCGCCCGCCAGGTTGATGACGTTCCGGTAGCCGAGCTCCTTCAGCGCCTTGCCCGCGAGCACCGAGCGGAGCCCCGTCTGGCAGTAGAGCACGATGGGGACGGACGGGTCGGAGGCGACGCTGGCGATCCGGAATTCCAGGAAGCCCCGGCTGATGTTGGTGGCCGCCTCGATGTGGCCCTCGCGGTACTCATCGGGGTCCCGCACGTCGATGACCACCAGGGGGCCGCCGGACGCCAGCCGGCGCTGGAGATCGGCCGGGCCCTCCTCGGGCACGACCTGTCGAGCTTCCGCGAGCATGTCCCTGAGCGTCTTCATCGGGACCAATATTACGTGAATATCGGTGCGGGTTCCGGAGTTTTTCCCGGCCGTTCCGGCCGGCCCGTGTGGTCCGAGGCCGGTCCCCGTCGGCGCAATCCCTGCGGCCCGACGAAAATCCTGCATAACGATCGGACGGCGTCGGCTCCCGTGATCCACCCGGAAGAACGCCCCGTGCGCGCCGGGGCGACCGGCGGCTCCCGGCGAGGTGTGGCACGGAAGTCGCTAGGGTCGGCCACCGGGGACCACGATGTTCGTGCGAGGCCAGGTGACGTCGATCCCGCCGAGGCACGTGGGGAGCGCGTGACCGGATGAGCGCGCTCGACCCTCGGGGTGAGCTGGGGCGGTGGCGGGTGGAGAACGGCACCTGGCTCCTGTCCGACCCGCCGGCCGTGTCGGGGTGGGACGAGCTCAAGGTCGTGGCGCTCGGGGGAGGCGAGGGCCTTGCCCGGGTGCTCCGGGGCTTCCGGCGGCTGCTCTACCCCCTGGGCGCCGGGTGGGACCGGGCCGCCGATCCCCACCGGCTGACTGCCATCGTGGCCGTGGCCGGCGACCCGGACGCCGCCGGGCCGCCCCGTGACTACCGCGCGCTTCCGCTCGATGACCTCGGGACCTGCCTGCTTGCCCTGGCGGACGACGACGGGGTCACCAGCCGGCTGTTCGACTTCCGCTGCGGGCCCGGGGAGGGGTTCGACGGGGAGCGGCTGGGGAGCGTGATCCTGGCGGTCCTCGCGCGCATCACGGCCCGGCTCGACCACGCCGTCGACTGGGCCGGGCGGCTGCTGGACAGCCGGGGCCGCGTCTACCCGTCCACCCTCGAGGACGTGGTCCTGCGCGCCCGGTTCGTGGACGGCTCCGAGGCGGTGGGCGCGCGGCGCATCGCCGCGGCGCGGAGCGGCATCGAGCGGCTGACGCTCGAGCCGGCCGCGGCGGAGGCCTTGCCCGAGGCGCTGCACGCGCTCGAGACGGCGGACCTGATCGTCATCGGGCCCGGCAGCCTCTACACCAGCCTGATCGCCGTGCTGCTGGTCAGGGAGATCGCGGGCGTCGTCGCGCGCTCGACGGCCCGGGTGGTGCTGGTGGCCAACCTGATGACCGAGGCGGGCCAGACGGACGGCTACACCGCCGCTGACCACCTGG
>JBBIOF010000545.1:0-2416 GCA_037443505.1 Candidatus Rokuibacteriota bacterium | reverse complement strand
GGCCGTGCGCGAGGCCGTGGGCCCGGACGTCACCTGGGTCATCGACGGCGGCGACTTCGCGCAGTGGTGCCGCCTCGGCCTGCCGGCGCGGCTGCCCGGCCACTGGGTGCGCCTCGGGGCGCTGGGCACCGTGGGCGCGTCCATCCCCCTGGGGATCGCCGCCGGCCTGGCGCGTGCGGGCGAGCCCGTCGTCGTCCTCACCGGCGACGGCGGGATGGCCTTCCACTCCTGGGAGCTCCACACCGCGCTGCGCTTCGGCGTCCCCCTGACGGTGGTGGTCGGCAACGACCGGGGCTGGGGCATGGAGCGCGAGCTCCAGCGCGCGTTCTACGGCCGGACGGCGGGCGTGGAGCTGGGGCCCCTGCGCTACGACCGCGTGGTCGCCGCCATGGGCGGCCACGGCGAGCACGTGGAGGCCGCGGAGGAGCTGGCCCCGGCGCTCGGGCGCGCGCTCAAGTCCGGGACGGTGGCCTGCGTGGACGTGGCCATCCGGGGCGTGGCGAGCCCGCTCACCGCGAGCAACATCGCTCGCGCCCGGAAGCCCCCGGCCGGCCCCTGAGGGGGCGGCGGGACCTACTCGTCCGGGGTGCCCGGCCGGAAGCCCAGCCGGAAGTCGCCCGCTCGCACGGCCCGGATGATGGCATCGCGGTCCCGCCGCGCCTCCACCTCGATCCACGCCCGCGCGAGGTGCGCGGGGCGGTGGGAGTCGTCGGTCGCGATCCTCGCCAGCGGCAGGGCGTCGGCGTCGTAGAGGGGGCGGTAGAGCCCGGTGTCGGTGACCTCCACGGCGTCCAGGCGGAGCCCGTCGCGCGCGATCAGCTCGATCCGCCGGACCGTCTCCTCCAGGGTGAGCTTGTAGCGGGCTGGGTGGTTCAGGATGTGGAGGGTCTCGCGGTCTCCCAGCACGCGGCCGATGTGCTGCGGGAACCCTGGGTAGTTCAGCTCCACGCCGTGGAAGAGGAGGAGCCGCGGCGCGAGCTTCCGGACCTCGCTCCAGTAGTCCTCCCCGATCCGGTCCTCGTGGTCGGTGATCGCCAGGAAGTCGTAGCCGAGGCGCTCGTACTCGGCCACCAAGCTCACGGCCGGCAGGACCCCGTCGGAGAACGTCGAGTGGGCGTGGAGGTTGCCCCGGAGCCGGGGCATCAGCGCGCGGCCCGCCGCGGGGGCGGCCCGCCCCACTCCACGGCGAACCCGAGCGCGAACCATCCCGGCACCTCGCGGTGGCCCAGCTGGCGCGTGCCCACCGGGGTGTTGGGCGCCGTCCAGCCGGCGAAGCCGACCCGCCCCGTCTCCGTCTTCCGGGACAGGGGGCCGATGAACGCCGGGTCGTGCCGCACCCGCGTCCCTTCGGGATAGAACTCCGAGTCGCTCGGGCGCGTGGCCTCGTAGTGATCGCCCGGTGCGATGACCCCCCGCTCGGGCGCGCGCTCCGGAGGGGTCACCCTGATCTCGACCTGCTGAGCCAGGGCCGGGAGCGCCGACAGCACCGCCAGACCGATCACGAAGGTGGTGAGGATGGCTCGCATGACCTGATCTTACCCCCTTTCGCGCCCGACCACCCCTGTAATCGGCAATCGCCGTGCCAGCCAGGACCGATGCAAAAGCAGGCGGTTCGGGAGGTGGGGGGAGATCTTCCCTGCGCGCGGGCGGGACAGATCGGGACGCGGATGCCTCCGCGTCCAACCGCCGGCGCCCCGCGCGGCCCGCGTCAGCGCCGCCGCCGGGACGGGCGGACCGGGATGACCGCGTCGGCGTCGATCTCGATCAGCGCCCCGTCGCGGACGAGCTGGTCGACCCGGACCAGCGTGCTGGCCGGGTAGTGGCCCTCGCGGAAGTACCGGGACCGCACGGCGTGGATGTCCCGGAGCGACTCCTGGTCGAGCTGGGTCACGTAGACCCGCACGCGGACGACGTCGTCGAGGGTGCCGCCCGCGCGCTGCAGGACGGCCTTGAGCTTCTCCAGCACCCGCTCCGTCTGCTCCCGCATGGTGCGCCCCGCGACCCGGCCGGCGTCGTCGGTGCCGATGACGCCGGAGACGAACAGGAGCGTGCACTCCCTGAGGTCCACGCGGACGGCGTCCGAGAAGACGGCGGGAACGCCGCTGCCCTGGAGCGCGACGATGCCCCGGGCCCTGTCCGCGGCGAGGTCGATGACGGTCCTCTTCATCTCGCGAGCCCTCCCTCCCCGCGGCCGGCGCGGGGCGTCCATCGTCGCCGAAGACGCGGCGGCCCTTCAAGGGCGCCGCCGGGAGGTCAGGACCCGGCCCGGCGGATCCTCCTGAGGCGGATCGATAGAGGAGCAGGAGCGAGCCGGCGATCAGCAGCGGGAGCCCCGACAGGAGGACCGTCGCGGCCAGGTAGGCGTCGCGGGCCCGCGGCGGCGAGGCCCAGCCCACGCACGCGGCGCACGCCCACG
>JBBIOF010000544.1:0-2421 GCA_037443505.1 Candidatus Rokuibacteriota bacterium | reverse complement strand
GCGAGAGTCATTAGCCCATCAGGTGCATCGAGGCCAGGAAGTCCTTGTTCGTCTTGGTGAGCTTCAGCTTGTCGAGCAGGAGCTCCATCGCCTCGACCGGGTTGAGCTGCGACAGCGCCTTGCGCAGCAGCCAGACCTTCTGCAGCTCGTCCTTCTCCAGCAGCAGCTCCTCCTTGCGCGTGCCCGACTGCTCGATGTTGATGGTCGGGAAGATGCGCTTGTCCATGAGCCGCCGGTCCAGGTGCACCTCCATGTTGCCGGTGCCCTTGAACTCCTCGAAGATGACGTCGTCCATCCGGCTGCCGGTGTCCACCAGCGCGGTGGCGATGATGGTGAGCGACCCGCCCTCCTCGATGTTGCGGGCGGTGGCGAAGAAGCGGCGGGGCCGCTGCAGCGCGTTGGCGTCGAGGCCGCCCGAGAGCACCTTGCCCGACGACGGGATGACGGCGTTGTGGGCGCGGGCGAAGCGGGTGATGGAGTCCAGCAGGATGACCACGTCCCGCTTGTGCTCCACCAGGCGCTTGGCCTTCTCGATGACCATGTCCGCCACCTGCACGTGGCGCTGCGGCGGCTCGTCGAAGGTCGAGGAGATGACCTCGCCCTTCACCGAGCGCTGCATGTCGGTGACCTCCTCGGGCCGCTCGTCGATGAGGAGGACGATCAGGTAGACCTCCGGGTGGTTGGCCGCGATGGCGTGGGCGATGGACTGCAGCATCATGGTCTTGCCCGTGCGCGGCGCGGCCACGATCATGCCGCGCTGCCCCTTGCCGATGGGGCAGAGCAGGTCCATGACCCGGGTGGTCATGTCCTCCGGGTTCCACTCCAGGCGCAGCCGCTCCATGGGGTAGAGCGGCGTGAGGTTGTCGAAGAAGATCTTCTCCCGCGCCTGCTCCGGCGTCTCGAAGTTGATGGACTCCACCTTGAGCAGGGCGAAGTACCGCTCCGAGTCCTTGGGCGGGCGCACCTGGCCGGAGATGGTGTCGCCCGTGCGGAGGTCGAACCGCCGGATCTGCGACGGGGAGACGTAGATGTCGTCCGGGCCCGGCAGGTAGTTGTAGTCGGGCGCGCGGAGGAAGCCGAAGCCGTCCGGCAGCACCTCCAGGACGCCCTCGGCGTAGATCAGCCCGTCCTTCTCGGCCTGGGCCTGCAGGATCTTGAAGATCAGCTCCTGCTTGCGCAGGCCGCTGACGTTCTGCACGTTCATCTCCCGGGCGATGGCCGAGAGCTCCGGGATGGTCTTCTCCTTGAGCTCCGACAGGTTCAGCGCGCCGCCGGGCGTCGTGGTGGCGGCGGCGGTGGGCGTGGCCTCGGTCGGCGGATTCGGTTGACCTCTTTCTCGGCGGGCGCTCATCAGACGGCTCCGGGGGCGGCACGCGAAGGCCGCATGGAAGTTAGTGGTTGCGTCCCTCTACGCAGGAATCCGCGGGGTGGCCTACAACTACACTCGTATGCTCGCATCGGCAGGGCGATTTGTCAACGTCTTTGTTCACATGCGGATCTCGATCACGGCCCGCTCCTTGATCTCCTTGAGCCAGGCCGCCAGGCGGGCCTCGTACTTCTGCCGGAACAGGATGTCGCGCACCTGCTGGCGGGCCCGCTGCAGGGACTCGCCCTCGAGCGTCTCCTTGGACTCGAGCCGGAAGAGGTGGTAGCCGAGCGGCGACCGGTAGGGCTCCGAGAGCTGGCCCGGCTCGAGCGCGAGGATCCGGCTCTCGATCTCCTGGGCCAGCTCGCCCCGCCTCAGCTGGCCCAGGTCCCCGCCGTCGCGCGCGCTGGCGTCCCGGGAGTGCTGGCGGGCCAGCCCGGCGAAGTCGGCGCCCTCCAGGATCTGCTTGCGGATCATCTCGGCCCGGATCCGGGCGGCCTCCCAGGCGGCGTCCGAGGAGCCGTCCGGCACGATCAGGATGTGGCGTGCGTGGTAGTGGAGGCCCGCCTCCAGCTTGTCGCGGTTCTCGTTCAGGTAGCGGTCGATCTCCTGGTCGGTCACGGACACGCGGAGCGTCACCTTCCGCCGGACGACCTTGGCGATGCGCAGGCTGTCGCGGACGCGCTTGCGCACCGCCTCCATGGTGAGCCCCTGGGCCTTCACGGCGGCCTCCAGCTCCTCCAGGCTCCGGGCGCCCAGGCGCCGCATGCGGTTCTCCAGCTCCTCGCTCACCTCGGCGTCCTCCACGGTGATCTTCTCCCGGTCTGCCTCCTGGAGCTGGAGCCGCGTGTCGATGAGGCGGGTGAGGAACTCGCGCCCGAGCTGGTCGTCGCTGACGCTCACCTGCCCGCGGTTCTCCTGCCGGAAGGCGACGATGCTCTCCTGCAGCTCCGCCAGCGTGATGGCGTCGTTGTTGACCACGGCCACCACCCGGTCGGTCACCGCGTCGTCCGCGGCGGGCGCGCGCCGCGGCGGCGGGGGCGGCGCGGGCTCCG
>JBBIOF010000543.1:0-2428 GCA_037443505.1 Candidatus Rokuibacteriota bacterium | reverse complement strand
AGCCGCTGGACCCTGGCCGGGTCGATCCTCCCGCCGCTGCCGGGCGGCGCCGCCGGCGGGGCCGGGGCGTCGTCCCGGCGCGCGGTCCCGCGGATCCGCGCGACGGCCTCGGGGTAATGGGTTTCGAGGTACGCGGCGAGGTCGGCCACGGTGGGGGCGTCGAAGATGGCCACCACGTGGACGATCTCCCCGAGATGCTCCTGGATGCGGTTGACGAGCACGGCGCCCTGGACGGAGCTGCCGCCCAGCTCGAAGAAGTCGTCGTGGACGCCCACCCGCTCGACGCCCAGCACCTCGCGCCACATTCCGCAGAGCAGGGCCTCCAGGGGCGTGCCGGGCGGCGCGTAGGCGGACTCCAGCTCCGGCCGCGCCGCGTCGGGGGCCGGGAGCGCCCGGCGGTCGATCTTCCCGTTCGGGGAGAGCGGCATGGCGTCGAGCGGCACGAAGGCCGAGGGCACCATGTATCCGGGCAGCCGGTCCTTGAGGAACCTCCGGAGCTCGGCGTGGCCGGGGCGGACGGGCCCCTCGGCCACCACGTAGGCCACCAGCCGCCGGTTCCCCGGCTGGTCCTCCCGGGCCACGACGACGGCCTGCCGCACCGCCGGGTGCTGCTTGATGGCCGCGGTGACCTCGCCCAGCTCGATGCGGTGGCCGTGGAGCTTCACCTGGAAGTCGATGCGACCCAGCAGCTCGATGTTTCCGTCGGGCATCCACCGGGCCAGGTCGCCGGTCCGGTAGATGCGCGCGGGCCGGGGACTGAAGGGATCGGCGAGGAACTTCTCCGCCGTCAGGTCGGGACGGCCGAAGTATCCGCGCGCCAGGCCCACCCCGCCCAGGTACAGCTCGCCGGGCACGCCCACGGGCACCGGCTCCAGGTGGGAGTCCAGGATGTACGCCCGCTGGTTGGCCATGGGACGCCCGTACGGGATGCTCCGCCAGGCCGGGTCGGTCCGCTCGACCGGGTAGACGATGGAGTGGATGGACGCCTCCGTGGCGCCGCCCAGGACGACGACGCGGACGCCCGGGGCCACCGCCTTCAGGCGGTCGGGCAGCGTCACCGGCACCCAGTCGCCCCCCAGGATGGCCACCCGGAGCGACGCCGGGCGCAGCTCCGGCCGTGGCTCCACGTGGCTCACCAGCAGGTCGAGCATCGCGGGGGCGGAATTCCACACGGTCACGCGATGGCGGCGGATCAGCTCGGCCCAGTGGCCCGGGTCCCGGGCCAGCGCTGCGTCGGGCATCACGATCGTCCCGCCGGCGGCCAGCGTGCCCAGGACCTCGTAGACGCACATGTCGAAGCTCGGGGAGGACACGGCCAGGACGCGGTCGCCGCTGCCCACCGCGAAGCTCCGGTTGAGGTCCACCAGGTTGTTGACGACGCCGCCGTGGCGCAGCGCGATGCCCTTGGGGCGTCCGGTGGATCCCGACGTGTAGATCACGTACGCGAGGTTCTCGGCGGTGACGCCGCTGGCGGGATCGGTGTCGGGCCGCGCCGCGATGGCCGCCGCGTCGGCGTCCAGCCGGACCGGGAGCACGCCCGGGCGGCGCAGCCGGTCCGCCAGCGGCTCCTGCGTCACCAGGACGGAGACGCGGGCGTCGTCCAGCATGAACGCCAGGCGGTCCGGCGGGTAGCCCGGATCCAGCGGGACGTACGCCGCGCCCGCCTTGAGGACGCCCAGGATCGCCACCACCATCTCCGCCGACCGCTCCACGCAGAGGCCCACGCGGTCCTCGGGGCCCACGCCCAGGGAGCGGAGGTGGTGGGCCAGCCGGTTCGCGCGGCGGCCGAGCTCGGCGTAGCCGAGCCGCTCGTCCCGGAAGATCAGCGCGACGGCGCCGGGGGTCCGCCGCTCGTTCGCCTCGAAGAGCTGGTGGAGACACGCGGTGCGCGGGTAGTCGGCGTCGGTGGCGTTCCAGTCCTCCAGGAGCAGGCGGCGCTCGGCGGCCGTCAGCAGGGGCAGCCGGGAGAGCCGCGTGTCCGGGGCCGCGAGGGCGCCGCCCAGGAGGGTCTCGAGGTGGCCCGCCATCCGGCCGACCGTGGCCTCGTCGAAGAGGTCCGGGTCGTACCCGAGGGTGACGTCCAGCGCCGGCCCGCCGGCATCCACGGCCAGCAGCAGGTCGACGCCCGCCGCGCCCGCGACGGCCCCCGCGGGGAGGGGCCCGCGCGCGGCTCCGCCCTCGCGGAGGACGAACATCACATGGAAGACCGGGTGGAGGTCCGGCGAGGGCCTCACGCCCAGCTCGCGCAGCACGCGCTCCAAGGGCACGTCGCCGTGCTCGCGGGCCTCCCGCACCGCCCGGCGGACGCGCCCGAGCAGCGCCCGGAAGCTCGGGTCGCCGCCGAGGTCGGCCCTGAGGGGCAGGACCCGGGCGGCGTCGCCATCCGCGCCGGCCGGCGCGCCGACGACGAAGTCGTCCTGTCCCGTGT
>JBBIOF010000542.1:0-2434 GCA_037443505.1 Candidatus Rokuibacteriota bacterium | reverse complement strand
CGGGACGGCCAGGACGGCGGCCGCGGGCAGCACCGCATACTCCGCGAAGGCCGACACCCCGCAGAAGTGCTTCAAGGGCGCGCCGTCCAGCGAGAGCCGGGTGGTGCCGTCCAGCAGGCAGCCGGTGGAGCGCACCTGCATGCCGGCGGCGCAGAGGGCCGGCCGGCCGCCGCTGCAGTGCTCGCACGCGCCGCAGGACAGGCGCCACAGGGGGATCACGTGGTCGCCGGGCGCGACCGACCGGACGCCGTCCCCCACGGCGGCCACGATGCCGGCACCCTCGTGGCCCAGGACCGCCGGCAGCGGCGCGGCCAGGTGCCCGGTCATCACGTGCAGGTCCGTATGGCAGACCCCCGCCGCCGCCATGCGCACCAGCACCTCACCCGCCCGGGGCGGCGCCACGTCCACTTCCCGGACCTCGAGCGGCCGACCCGCCTCGAAGAGCACCGCCGCCCTGGCCTTCACGGGCCCACCTCCACCGCCGGTCCCTCCGGCAGCACCAGGATCTCCTCCGGCGGGACGATGACCGTGACGACGTCACCGGGGCTGGGCGCCGCTCCGGCGCCCGCCGGGATCTCGGCCCTGAGCGTGAGCCCGCCGGCCAGGGCCAGCTCGCAGTCCCACCGCCCGCCCAGGTACACGGTGGACGCCACCGTGGCGAAGATCCGGTTGGGGTGCCGGGCGTCGGCCGGCGCGCGCTGCACGCCTTCGGGACGGACCATGCAGACCACGGGGCTGCCGTCCGGCAGCTCGCTGTCGGCCACGGCCAGCGTGAGGCCATCCTTCACCCGCACCACCCGCCCGCCCGCCCGCGACTCCAGGCGTCCCGGCAGCAGGTTGGCGGCCCCGAGGAACTCGGCGACGAAGCGCGTCCGCGGGCGGCGGTAGACTTCGGCGGGCGCGCCCACCTGCACCACCTCGCCGCGGTCCAGCACCGCGATGCGCGTGGAGAGCGCCATCGCCTCCTCCTGGTCGTGGGTGACGTAGACGGTGGTGATGCCCAGCTCCTGGTGGAGCCGCCGGAGCTCCACCCGCATCTGGGCGCGCAGCCGCGCGTCGAGGTTCGACAGGGGCTCGTCCAGGAGCAACGCGCGGGGCCGCATGACCAGCGTTCGGGCGAGGGCCACCCGCTGCTGCTGGCCGCCCGAGAGCTGCGCCGGGCGGCGCGCCTCCAGGCCCTCCAGCCCCACCATCCGGAGCGCCTCCGCCACCCGCCGGCGGATCTCGGCCGGGGAGACCCGGCGCTCCCTGAGGCCGAAGGCCACGTGCTCGAAGACGTCCAGGTGCGGCCAGAGGGCGTAGTGCTGGAAGACCAGGCCCAGGTCGCGCTTCCAGGGCGGCACGCCGGCCACCGAGACGCCGTCCAGGAAGATCCCGCCCGTGTCGGGCTCGAGGAAGCCCGCGACCATGCGGAGGACCGTGGTCTTGCCGCAGCCCGAGGGCCCGAGCAGCGTGAAGAACTCGCCGGGCGCCACCGCGAGCGTCACGCCGCGCACGGCCCACTGGGCGCCGTAGAGCTTGCCGACGTTCGCCAGCTCGATGGAGGCCGCCACGGTGGTCAGAGCCGGAACGCGGCGCCGGCGCCGCGCGCGCTGAGCCGGTTGATCAGCCAGGTGCCCGCCGCCACCAGCGCGATGGCCACCACGCCCAGGGCGGCGCCGGGGCCGCGCCCCACCGCCGACTGCATGTAGATGTAGATGCCGTAGGAGAGGGGACCCAGCTCGATGCGGGGCACCAGCAGGATGGTGGAGCTCAGCTCCACCGCCGACGTGACGAAGGCGATCAGCCCGCCGGCGGCCAGGCCGCGCGTCATCAGGGGCAGGGTCACCCGCCGGAACGTGCGCGCCGGCGTGGCGCCGAGGCTCTGGGCCGACTCCTCCATGGAGACGTGCAGCTGCTGGAGCGCCGCGTACGACGCGCGCACCGTGTAGGGCAGGCGGCGCACGGCGTAGGCGATCACCAGGATCCCCCAGGAGGCGGTGAGCGCCGTGCCCAGCCCCGGCACCCGCCAGCCGTGGAAGACGCGCAGGTAGCCGATGGCCAGCACCACGCCGGGGACGGCCAGCGGCACGGTGGCGACCGCGTCCAGCACCCCCCGGGCCCGCACGCCGCCGCGCGCCAGAAGCCAGGCGATGGCCGCGCCCAGCACCACGTCCAGGGCGGCGGCCAGCACGGCGTAGCGCAGCGTGTTCCAGACGAAGTGCGGCGTGCGGACGAGGATCTCGCCGTAGTTGTCCGCCGTCCACCGGGTGGGGAGGTAGGAGAAGCTCCAGACCTTCGAGGCGGAGAGCACCACGATCCCGGCGTGGGGCAGGAGCGCCAGGCCCAGGAGCGCGCCCGCCAGGCCCCAGGCGCCCAGCGCGCGGACGCCGCCCAGGCGCCGCCGCGCCCGCTCGGGGCCCCGCGCCAGCGACGCCCACTCGGCCCGGCCCAG
>JBBIOF010000541.1:0-2440 GCA_037443505.1 Candidatus Rokuibacteriota bacterium | reverse complement strand
TGCCGGGTCGCCTGCCCGCGCGACGCCGGGCCCCTGTCCCGCCCGTCGGCTCCGGCAGCCCCTGAGCCCGGTCGCCTCCCGGTCAGGTAGTCCCCGCTCGGGGATCCGGCCGAGTCACGTGGTCGCCGGCCGCCCGCGCCCGCGTGGCGGTTCCGCCCCGCCCGGTGTCGGGACGCCCCAGCCCCTGCCCGCCGTCGCGTCCCAAAACCCCATCGCGCCTCGGCTCCCTCGGGCTGACCGGCCTGGCTCGTTCGTTGCAGACTTTCTCGGGGTCCGACGACGAAACCCGAAGCGCGGGAGGTCGCCATGGCGGAGCAGCAGACCATGGGTCCCATCGAGGCGCAGCTCCGCGCCTGGGGCGCCGAGCTCGACCGCCTCAAGGCGAAGGTGGACAAGGAAGTGGCGGAGGCCAAGAAGGCGTATTACGAGCACCTCGCCGAGCTGCGCGAGGACATCGAGGCCCAGGTGAAGAAGTGGGAGGCCGCCGTCGAGGGGTTCGCGCCCGGGGCGGAGGCAAAGAAGGTGGTCCGGGACCTCCGGGCGCGGGTGGAGGGCGAGCTGCGCGAGTGGGGGCCGGAGATCGAGGCGCTGCGCGCGCGGGCCGGCCGGGCCGAGTCCGAGGCGCGCCGGCTCATCGAGGAGCTGAAGGCCAGGCGCCGGGCCCTCAAGGAGCGCCTCGGCGAGCTCAGGGGGGCGAGCGGGGCGGCCTGGGAGGACGTGAGGAGCGGCATGGTCAAGGCGTGGGACGAGCTCAGGCCCGCGCTGCAGAGCGCGATCGCCAAGTTCCGGTCGTAGCCGCCGCGGCGGGCGATCCTCGCCGGGGGCCCTGGGCGCGAAGGCGTCCAGCAGGGCGGTCGCCCCCTCGGCTGCGATGGGGACGCGAGGGTCCCCTCCGCCAGGTCCCGGAACGACGCCGCACCTCCTCCCGGTCCCTCCCGCGGGAGGACCGACGGGATGTGCAGCCGTAGTGCGCGGGGGCTGGCCCGAGGTCACGCGAAGCCGGCGGGCGGGCCGGTGGAGCCCGCCGGTGCGGCCCGACTGGATGACAGGGACGGGCGGCGATGCTACGCTGCGCTTCGCCCGGAGGGTGGGGCCGTCCGCCGGCCCTCAGGGCCAGCGGACGTCGGCGGCCTTCAGGCGTGCAGAAAGGCTGGTGGCGTGACTCTTCTCGCGGCCGGTGCGCACCAGTTCCCAGAACTCGAGGCGCTCCTCGATCCGCCTGATGGCGGCGTGCTGGCGCGCCAGGAACTGGCGCTGGTCGAGGAACGCGTTCAGGACCTCGCCCACGACGATCAGCGGCCCCGCCAGCGCGAGCCCGCCCAGCAGGGCGGCCAGCCCCAGCAGGAGGCGGTGCCTGCCGACCGTCTCGCCGGCGTCGGGCGCCCACGCCAGCAGGGACGACGCGAGAGCCGACGGGGTGACGAACACCAGGAAGGCGAGCAGCACGCCCGCCGCGCCGAGCACGATGCCGAGCCACACGAGGACGGTCGCCCAGATCCGGGTGAACCGGTAGCTCATCTTGCCCCCTCCATGGGTGCGCGACGCGCCCTGGAAGGCAGCATATACGACTCGCGGTGCGTGGCGACAGCCCTTTCTCGGACCCTGGCTGGACCGGACCGGACGAGGAGAGAACCATGCGCTGGAGGATCGTTCCTGCCGTCCTGCTCGGCGTCGTTGCGGGCCTGGCCGGCGGCCACGTCCTGTGGTCGCACCCCAACGCGCGGCTGCGCCAGGAGATCGCGAGGACCAGGACGTGGCTCTTCGACGAGGTGAAGCTCTCGGAGGCGCGGGCGGAGGAGATCCAGCGGCTTCACGCGGTCTGCTCCCGCGTCGACGCCGAGCTCGAGGAGGCCCGGGCCGCCCTGGCGAGCGCGAGGACGGCGTACGAGGAGGCGCGCGCCAGGCTCGACGTCGCCGCCAGCGGCTGGAGGACCGAGCAGGAGCGGCGCCGGAGCCTCGAGCTGCAGATGGCGGCGGCCACGCGGGAGCGGACGGGCGGCGAGTGGCCGTGACGCCGTTCCGACCGTCCGCGGCCGCGGCCCTGGCGCTCCTGCTCGCCGCGTGCGGGACGGCGCCCGTGGCCGAGGCGCCGTGGCCGCCCGGAATGGACCTCCGGGGCACGTGGACCGGCACCTGGGGCGGGCGCCCGCTGACGCTGCTCGTCACGGAGCAGGTGGAGCTGCCGCCCCGCTCGGGCCTCCACGTGGGCCCCATCCCGCTGGGGCCGCGGGAGCCCGGCGTGACCGGTATGCTCACCTTCACCGCGCGCGGGACGTCCGTCTCCGCCGGCTTCCGGGGCTGGATCCGCGCGTCGGCGCGCACGGCGTCGCTGGTGCTCGAGGCCGTGACGCCCGACGGCTCGCTGGAGCTGGCACTGCGCGAGGCGGGCGCCGACCGCCTCACGGGGACCGGCGGCGCCAGCTTCCGCTGGGGCCCCGCG
>JBBIOF010000540.1:0-2440 GCA_037443505.1 Candidatus Rokuibacteriota bacterium | reverse complement strand
GGCCGCCAGCGCTCGCGCGGCTTCCGCCACGCGGGCGCGGGACACGCGGGGCCGGGGCCGGCCCTCGACGAAGGCGGCCATCACGTCGCCGGCGATGCCCCCGAAGACGGTGGAGTCGGCCACGCCGTTGCCGCCCAGGCGGTTGGCGCCGTGGACGCCCCCGGCGTCCTCGCCGGCCGCGAACAGGCCCTCCACCGCGGTCCGGCACTCCGGGTCGATGACGACCCCGCCCATCAGGAAGTGGGCGGTGGGTCCCACCTCCACGGGCTCCCGGGCCAGGTCGCGACCGAAGTCCCGGCAGCGGCGCACCATGCCGCGGAAGCTCCGCTCCACCACCTCCGCCCCGAGGTGCGAGACGTCGATCCACACGCCGCCGTTGGGCGTCCCCCGGCCCGCCTGGACCTCGAGGAAGGAGGCGCGGGCGACCAGGTCGCGCGTGGAGCGCTCCATCCGCTCGGGGTCGTAGCGGGCCATGAACCGCTCGCCCCGGCCGTTCAGGAGGTGTCCGCCCGCGCCGCGGAGCCCCTCCTCCAGGAGCGCGCCGGTCATCAGGGAGCCGGGGACGACCAGGCCGGTCGGGTGGAACTGCACCATCTCCATGTCGCGCAGGGGCAGGCCGGCGCGGCAGGCCAGCGCGATGCCGTCCGCCGACTTGTCGGCGGAGCAGGCGACGACGCGGTACATCGTGGGCCCGCCGCCCATGGCCAGCAGCGTCGCCCGCGCCCGCGCCAGCAGGAAGCGCCCGGTCCGGACGTCCAGGACCAGCGCCCCTGCGACCCGCCCGTCATCGTCGAGCGCCAGCTCCACCGCCCGGCAGTCCTCGAGGACCCGCACGCTTTCGCGGATGGACACCTGCTCGGCGAGGCGGTTCATGATCTCGATGCCGGTGAGGTCACCCTTGTGGACGGTGCGGTCGTGCGTCTGCCCCGCGAAGGGCTTCTGGTGGATGCGCCCCTCGGGGGTCCGGTCGAACAGGCACCCGTAGCGCCACTCGAGCTCCAGCACCCGCCGCGGCGCCTCGCGCACCAGCGTCCAGGCCAGCTCCTGGTCGTTGATCCAGCCGCCGCCCCGGAGCGTGTCGAGGAAGTGGGCCTCGAGCGAGTCGGGCGGCGTGAGCGCGGCGTTGTAGCCGCCCTGGACCATGCGCGTGCAGCCTGCCCGGCCCAGCAGGCCCTTGACCACCACGCCCACCGCGAGCCGCGGCGAGGCGTCGGCGCAATGCAGGGCTGCGCAGAGCCCGGCCCCGCCCGCGCCGAGGATCAGCACGTCGAGGTCGAGGACCTCGTCCGCGGCGGTCACGAGGCCAGCAGCGCCTCGAGGAGGCCGCGGCCCGCGGGCGAGGTCCACGGCCTCGTCCCGACCGCCTTGCCCAGGAGCCGGCCGTCGCGCCCCAGGACGAAGACCGTGGGCGTGCCGGACACCTGCCAGCCCCGGGTCACGGCACCGTCAGGGTCGAGCACGACGGGAACCGACAGCCGGTTGCGGGCCACCCACGCCGCCACGGTCTGCCGGTCCTCCTCGATGTCCACCGCCAGCACCGCGAGCCCCCGCCCGCCGAACTCCCGGTGAACTTCCTCGATCGTCGAGGGCAACTCCCTCGTGCAGTAGGGTCACCAGGTCGCCCAGAAGTAGATCAGCGCGGGGCGGCCGGCGAGGTCGGCCAGGGCCACCCGCCGGCCGTCCAGGCCCTCGAGCGACAGCGCGGGCGCCGGGCCGTCCAGCGAAATGATCTGCAGGTCCATCAGGAGGTCCTCGACCCGCTCCGTGACCGCCCGGGCGGCGGGCGCCGGCGGCGCCGTGCGGGGCCGGGTGGTGACCGCCAGCCAGACGCCGACGAGGAGGGTGACCACGGCGCCGGCGGCGAGGACCGATCGACGGCGACGCGACGGCATGGCGGCTATGTTAGCCCGGAACCCGGGGCCTCGCACGACGCTCAGTCACCCGCCACCTCGGTGAGGATCTCCAGGATGTCCGTCTCCGCCTGGCGCACGACGCGCTCCACCTCGCCCCCGCCCAGGGTGGGGACCAGGAACGTGGGGCGGAAGGCGGCGATGACGACCTCCCCGCCGTCCCGCCGCTGGTAGACCACCGCCCGGCAGGGCATGAAGATGCCCACGTGCGGGCTGGCCCTCAGCGCGTCGTCGGCCAGGGTCAGGTTGCAGAAGCCCACGACCTTGTACTTCCGGTACGGCAGGGGCGGCGCCCCCACGTCGGCCGCCCGCCGGGCCAGCGTGTCGTCCAGGTGGTTGACGCCGGTGATGGCGTAGTTGCGCCGCTGGATCGCCTCCTGGAGCGCCAGCATGACGTCCTCGAACGGCCCGGGGACGCGGACGACGAAGAGGTGGGGCGTCCGCTCCACCGCCGACGGCCGCTGGGCCGACGCCGGCCGCGCCGGGCCCACGACGGCCGCGAGGAGCACCAGCGCCGCGGCGAGCGCCGC
>JBBIOF010000539.1:0-2455 GCA_037443505.1 Candidatus Rokuibacteriota bacterium | reverse complement strand
GGCGGTCGTGGATCCCGACGACCGCGGTGCCCTGGCGGCGGCGCTCGCGCGCTTCCGCGAGCTGGCCGGGCGCGGGGAGGAGGTGAGCGAGGCGGCCCGGCGGGCGGCGGAGCCCTTCACCCACGCCGCCCAGGTCGCCGGTTTCGCTCGCATTTACGGCAATTTCCCTTGAGAAAACGGGGGGCTCGCCGTACACTCTCGGCGTGGCATCCCGGCCTGCCTTCTTCATCGACCGCGACGGCACGCTGACCGAGGAAGTCGGATACGTCAACCACCCGAGCCGGCTCCGCCTCCTGCCCCGCTCCGCAGAGGCGGTCCGCCGCCTCAACGAGGCGGGGATCGCGGCCGTCGTGGCCACCAACCAGTCCGGCATCGCCCGCGGCTACTTCTCCGAGGCGGTGCTGCAGGCCGTCACCGCCGAGATGGTGAGGCAGCTCAAGCAGGCCGGCGCCCACCTGGACGGCGTGTACGTGTGCGCCCATCACCCCACCGAGGGCGAGCCGCCGTGGCGGGCCGACTGCGACTGCCGCAAGCCGAAGCCCGGCCTGCTCCTGCGCGCGGCGCGGGAGCTGGGGCTCGACTTGGCGGCCTCCGTGGTGGTCGGCGACAAGGCCTCGGACCTCGTGGTGGCGCGCGCCGTGGGGGCGGTCGGCGTGCTGGTGCTCACCGGCTACGGCCTGGGCGAGTGGGAGTACCGGCGCGCGCAGCTGCCGGTCGAGCCCGACCACGTGGCCCGGGACCTGCTCGACGCCGTCGAGTGGGCGCTGGCGCGCCGGCGGGCATGACCGCGGGCGCCGCGCGGCTCCGGGCCGCCATCGAGGGCTTCGGCCGGCGCACGCTGGTCGTGGTCGGCGACCTGATCACCGACGAGTACCTGATCGGCAAGCCCGGCCGCATCTCCCGGGAGGCTCCCGTCCTCATCCTCCGGTTCTCGGACCGCGACGTCCGGCTGGGCGGCGCGGCCAACGCCGCCCACAACGTGCACGCGCTCGGGGCGGAGGTGGTGCCCGTGGGCGTGGTGGGGCGCGACCGGGCCGGTGACGAGCTGCTGGCCCTCTTCCACGAGCGCGGCATCACCACCGACGGGATCGTCACGGAGGCGGGACGGGTGACGCCCGTGAAGACTCGCATCATGGCCGGCGGCTACCAGGCCACGCGCCAGCAGGTCGTCCGGCTCGACCGCGAGCCCGAGGGCGAGCTGCAGCCGGCCACGGAGGAGGCCCTGCTGGCCCGGGTGGAGTCCCTCGTGGCCCGGGCGGACGCGGTGCTCGTCTCCGACTACGGCTACGGCACGGTGACCCCGCGGGTGTACGAGCGGGCGCTCCAGGCCGCGCGCCGCCGCGGGGTCGCGGTGACCGTGGACAGCCGCTACGAGCTGCCGCGCTTCACCGGCGCCACCGCGGCCACGCCCAACGAGGCCGAGCTGGCCGAGCTGGCGGGCCAGGCCGCCGACGACGAGCGGGCCGTGGAGAAGGCGGGCCGCCAGCTCCTCGAGCGCCTGGACGCCCGGATGCTCCTGGTCACGCGGGGCAGCCAGGGGCTGGCGCTGCTCGAGCGGGACGGCGCCACCACCTTCATCCCCATCCACGGCACCGACGAGATCGCCGACGTCACCGGGGCCGGGGACACCGTCATCAGCACCTTCACGCTGGCGCTGGTGAGCGGGGCCTCGCCGGTGGAGGCCGCGACGCTCGCCAACATCGCGGGGGGCATCGTCGTCATGAAGCGCGGCACGGCGACGGTGTCGCGGGCGGAGCTGCGGCAGGCGCTCGGCGACCCGGCGGCCTCGTGACGGTCGACGAGGCCGCGGCCCTCGCGGACCGGCTCCGGGCCGAGGGCAAGCGCATCGTCCTCGCCAACGGCTGCTTCGACCTCCTGCACGTGGGTCACGTCCGCTACCTCCGGGAGGCCCGGCGCCTGGGGGACGTGCTCTTCGTGGGGATCAACTCCGACGCGGCGGTGGCGCGCCTCAAGGGCCCCGGCCGGCCCATCATGCCCGCCGCCGAGCGGGTGGAGATTCTCTCCGCGCTCCGCGACGTGGACCACGTGGTCGTCTTCGAGGAGGACACCGCCGACCGGCTGGTGGAGCGCCTGCGCCCCCACGTCCACGCCAAGGGCACCGACTACACGGCGGAGTCGGTGCCCGAGCGCGCCACGGCCCGGGCGGTGGGCGCCCGGGTGGCCATCACGGGCGACCCCAAGCACCACTCCACCCGCGACCTGATCGCCCTCATCCGCGAGCGCTTCCGGTGAACGTCGCCATCGTGAAGCTGTCCTCGCTGGGCGACGTGGTCCACGCCCTGCCGGTGGCCGCCACGCTGGCGGGCCGGGTGCCGGGCGTGCGGCTGACCTGGATCGTCGAGGCGCGCGAGGCGGCGGTGCTCCGGGGCCACCCGGCGCTGGCCGAGGTGGTGACCGTGGACACCCGGCGCTGGCGGCGGGCGCGGGACGGCCG
>JBBIOF010000538.1:0-2458 GCA_037443505.1 Candidatus Rokuibacteriota bacterium | reverse complement strand
TGTCGAGCCGCGCGTCCAGGTGCCCGGTGTCCCCGGTGAGGCCCGAGGAGGGGCCGCCGTGGAACAGGTTGTAGGTGACCACGGTGAGGCGCGCGGGGGGCGCGTCGGAGGCCGGGGCCGCGCCCGGCGCCAGCGCCACGGCCAGCAGCAGGCCGTGAGCCAGCAGGCCCTTCAGAACGCCAGCGTCTCCCGGGCGGCCGCCACGACGCGCGCGACGTCCGGGACGTTCGCCCGCTCGCGGGCGAAGCCCACGAAGGAGACGTCGTAGGAGGCCACCCGCCGGACGGGTGCCTCGAGCGACAGGAACGCGCCCTCCATGATGCTGGCGGCGACCTCGGCACCCGGGCCGAAGCTCCGGGGCGCCTCGTGCACGACCACCGCGCGCCCCGTCTTCTGCACCGACCGCACCAGGGTCTCGCGGTCCAGCGGGGAGACCGTGAGCAGGTCGATCACCTCGCACTGCGCGCCGTCCTCGGCGGCCAGCACATCGGCGGCCTCCCGGGCCACGCGCAGCATGGCGCCGTAGGCGATCAGCGTGAGGTCCCCGCCCTCCCGCACCACCGAGGCGCGCCCGATGGGCAGCGTCTCGCTCTCCTCGGGCACCTCCTCCCGGGCCGCGTGGTAGAGGGCCTTGGCCTCGAAGAAGATCACGGGGTCGGGATCGCGGATGGCGCTGGCCAGGAGCGCCCGGGCCGTGCGGGGGCCGGAGGGGACCACCATCTTGAGGCCCGGGATGTGGGCGTAGAACTGCTCCTCCGACTCCGTGTGGTGCTCCAGGGCGCGCACGCCGCCGCCGTAGGGCATCCGGATGACCATCTGGCAGTGGAACCGGCTCCGGGTGCGGCTGCGGTAGCGCGCGGCGTGGTTCTCGATCTGGTGGAAGCACTGGAACGCGAAGCCCGAGAACTGGATCTCGCAGACCGGCTTGAGCCCGTAGAGGGCCATCCCCACCGACGTGCCGATGATGGCGGCCTCGGCCAGGGGGCTGTCGATGACCCGCTGGCTGCCGAAGATCCGCTGCAGGTCGTCGGTGACGCGGAACACGCCGCCGTCCACGCCCACGTCCTCGCCGATGATGATGACGTCCCGGTCGCGCTCCATCTCCTCCCGGAGCGCCAGGTTGAGCGCCTTCACCATGTCGAGCTTCATCGCCGGGGCACCCGCTGGCCGCGCATGGGGGTGGCGGAGGGCGGCTCGCCGACCGGCGCCGCCGCCCCGCCGGAGGCCGCCTCGAGCCGCGCGGCCAGGTCGGCGCGCTGCTCCTGCAGGTGGACGGGCGGCTCGCCGTAGACGTGGTCGAACATGGCCAGCGGGTCGGCCAGGGCCAGCGCCTCGAAGCGCCTGACGGCCTCGGCGATCTCCTCGTCCACCCGCTGCTCCAGGCCCTCCTCCAGCAGGCCCTTCTTCTCCAGGTAGAGGCGGAAGCGGGTGAGCGGGTCCTTCCGCTCCCACTCCCGCACCTCCTCCTCCGAGCGGTACCTGGTGGGGTCGTCGGCGGTGGTGTGCATGGCCAGCCGGTAGGTCACGCACTCGATCAGGGTGGGACCGCCGCCGCCCCGGGCCCGGTCCACCGCCTCGCGGGACGCGGCGTAGACGGCCAGCAGGTCGTTGCCGTCCACCTGGATGCCGGGAATTCCGTAGGCCAGGGCCTTCTGGGCCAGCGTGCGGGAGTGGGTCTGCTTCTTCAGCGGGACGGAGATCGCCCACTGGTTGTTCTGGCACACGAACACCACCGGCACGTGCCACACGCCGGCGAAGTTCATGGCCTCGTGGAAGTCGCCCTCGGAGGTGGCGCCGTCGCCGAAGAAGGCCATGACCACGGCGTCGTCCCCCCGGTACTGGGCCGCGTAGGCCAGGCCCACCGCGTGGGGGAGCTGCGTCGCCACCGGGATGCAGATGGGCAGGTCGTGCTGGTCCGGCGCGGGCGCGCCGCCCTCGAGGAACCCGGCGAAGAACAGCAGGAGCTTCTCGATGGGCCAGCCCCGCCACACCATGGCCGCCGTCTCGCGGAAGGAGGGCACCATCCAGTCGCCCGGGCGCAGGGTGGCCACGCTGCCGAGCTGGGAGGCCTCCTGCCCCTTGATGGGTGCGAAGGTGCCGATGCGGCCCTGGCGCTGCAGCCGGAGCATGCGCTCGTCCAGCCGGCGGCCCAGGACCATGGCGCGCCACAGCGCCTTCAGCGTCTCGGGAGGGATGTCCGGCTCGAGGGAAGCGTCCAGGTTCCCGTCGCTGTCGAGGATCGACAGGTACTCCACCGTGAACCGTGGCTCGATCGGGGTCCTGGGCATGGCGCCGGGTCGCTCGTCCCATTCTACCCTCTGCCGCGCTCCACGCGCGCGGCCTCGTGGCGCGCGGCGCGACGGGCTCCGGCGTGGCGCTGCGCACGTGACCGAGGTGCCGGGGCAGGGTCCGACCCACCCGGTCCCTCAGGTCGGCCAGGGTGAGCAGGGGTCCCCGG
>JBBIOF010000537.1:0-2461 GCA_037443505.1 Candidatus Rokuibacteriota bacterium | reverse complement strand
TCGACGAGCCCGGCACGGCCCGACGCCTGCTGGCCCGGATCCTCGAGGTGGAGCCCGGCAACGCGGGCGCCCGCGCCGCGCTGGCGGCCATGGACGGCGTGGTGCCGTCCGGAGCGGCCCGGTGATCTCGCTGGCCATGATCGTCCGGGACGAGGCCGGCCGGCTGGCCCGGTGCCTGGAGTCGGCCCGGCCGGCGGTGGACGAGGTCGTCGTGGTGGACACCGGCTCGTCCGACGGCACGCCGGCGGTCGCTCGTGCCCACGGCGCGCTGGTGGTCGAGTGGGCGTGGCGCGACGACTTCGCGGCGGCCCGGAACGAGTCCCTCCGGCACGCGCGGGGCGACTGGGTGCTCGTCCTCGACGCCGACGAACGGCTCGCGCCGGCGGCGCCCGCCAGGATCCGGGACCTGACCGCGGACACGCCCCTTGACGGCTACGACTGCCGCCTCGTCTCCGCGCTGCCGGCCGGCGAGCCGGCCGCGGCCATCACCCACTGGTACTGCCGGCTCTTCCGCCGCCGGCCCGGCGTGCGCTTCGAGGGCCGCATCCACGAGCAGGTGGCGCCCTCGATCCGGGCGGCAGGAGGTCGGATCGGCCGCGCCGACATCACGATCCTCCACGAGGGCTACGCGCAGGCGAGTGCCGCGAAGCTCGAGCGCAACCTCCGGCTGCTGCACCTGGAGCTCGACGAGCGGCCGGACGACGCCTTCACCCTGCTGAACCTGGGCATCGCGCTGGCGGCCGCCGGCGACCGGCCCGCGGCCGCGGCGGCCCTGGAGCGGGCGATCGCCTCGCGGGTGAAGCCCCTGCCCCCGGACCTGGCGGCGGTGGCCTGGATGAGGCTCGCCGAGTCGCGCCTGGTCGCCGGCGACTGGGCGGCGGCCGCCGAGGCGGCCGAGCGCGCGCTGCTGTCCCAGCCCGACCTCGCGCTGGGACGGTACGCGCTGGGCCGCGCGCTCTTCGAGCAGGGTGCGCTGGAGGCGGCGGGCCTGCTCTTCGACGAGCTGGCCGACGCCCCGCCCGACACGCTGGGGATGACCCTCGATCCGCGCATCGTCGCGGTGGCCCGCGGTGTGGTCCGGCTCCGCCAGCGCCGGTGGGACGAGGCGGTGGACGTCCTCGAGCCGGTGGCCGACGACGACCCCAGCGGCGAGGCCGCCTTCCACCTGGGCAACGCGTACCTGGGCCTGGGCCGCCTCGCCGAGGCGGCGGGAGCCTACCGGGCGGCGCGCGCACGAGGCTTCTCCGATCCCGGTCTGGACCGGCGCCTCGGGCTGGCGTCGCGGATGGCCGCGCGCCCGAGCGCCCTGAACGCCACGAGCTGACCATGCCCACCCGCATCTCCCTGTGCATGATCGTGAAGGACGAGTCGGCGGCCCTGCCCGCGACGCTGGCGGCCGCGCGCCCCTGGGTGGACGAGATCGTGGTCGTGGACACCGGCTCGACCGACGGGACCCCCGACATCGCCCGCGCCCACGGCGCCCGCGTCGTGGAGTGGGCGTGGCGGGACGACTTCGCCGCCGCGCGCAACGAGTCCCTGCGGCACGCCACCGGCGACTGGATCCTGGTACTGGACGCCGACGAGGTCCTCACCGAAGGCTCGGGGCCGGCGCTGCGGTCGGCGTGCGAGACGGCCGGCCCGGAGGTCGTCGGCTTCAACATCAAGATCGTGTGTCCCCGCGAGGGCGACGGCGGCCTGGTGCGCCTGAACTGGTTCCCCCGCCTCTTCCGCAACCTTCCCGGCGTCCGCTTCGAGGGGGTGATCCACGAGCAGGTCATCGGCAGCCTGGCCGGCAGGGGGACCGTGGTGAACTCCGCGGTGGAGGCGCTCCACTCGGGCTACACCCTCACCCAGGAGCAGATGGTCGCCAAGGCCCGGCGCAACGTGGCGCTCCTCGAACGCCAGCTGCGCGACGAGCCCGACTACGCTCCGGGCTGGTTTCAGATCGCCGAGACCTACGTCCTCCTCGACCGCCTGGACGACGCCATCGCCGCCTACCGCCGGTGCCTGCGCGTCCTGGACCTCGGACGCCTCACCCTGCCGCCCGGGGTGGTCGCGGTGGCCATGCAGAACTTCGGCGCGGCACTGCTGGCCCGGGGCGAGCGCGAGGAGGGGATCCGCCAGTTACGAGCGGCGCTCGCGCTCCAGCCCGACCTGCCGCCGGCCCACGTGCACCTCGGCAACCGGGCCCTGGCGGACGGCGACTGGGAGGCGGCCGAACGGCACTTCGCCGACGCCCTGGCGGCCGCGGAGCGGGCGGGCGACCAGGGCGAGTACCAGGTCTCGCCGTGGCTCATCCACTTCCTGCACGGCTGCGCCCGGGCGCGGCAGCAGAAGTACGCGGCCGCGGTGGCGTCCTTCGACGCGGCGCTGGCGCTCAACCCGCGCCACGCCGAGAGCCTCTGGCTCCTCGCGCTCACCGCCGGCCACGCCGGCCGCTGGGACCGCACCCTGGACGCGC
>JBBIOF010000536.1:0-2480 GCA_037443505.1 Candidatus Rokuibacteriota bacterium | reverse complement strand
CCACGCGGGCCTTAGCTTCTGACATGACCTTTAACATATTCTGCGAGAGTCATTAAATCTGATGGTGAGCCGTCAGGGACTCGAACCCTGGACCCCCTGATTAAAAGTCAGGTGCTCTACCAACTGAGCTAACGGCTCACCGCCGAGTATCGCGCACCCGGCGGGCGTCGTCGAGGGTCCGGGGAGGGAGCGATGGAGGGAATGCCGGGCCGAGGGGGGTCGGCCCGGCACGCGCAGCGCGGGGTAGGGGGAGCGGACCCTCGCGCTACGAGACGAGCCCGGTCGCCAGGGGCGCGGGCGTGTACGCTCCGGTCAGCGGTCCCGCGGCGATCGGCTCCTCGCCGACCGCCCCCCGCCGGGCGGCCAGCCGGTCGTTGGCGGAAGCGATCCACCGGTCGATGTGCTCCAGCCAGTCGAGCACCGCCTCGTCGTCGCTCTCGAAGGTCAGGCGGCTGCCGTCCAGACGCACCCGGTTGGGGTGGCACACCCTCGTGTACTCGAGCGGCTGTCGGAAGAGGGACTCCCATTCCCGCGACGGGGCCACGTTGAGCGGCACGATCCACGTCGCGACGATCCTGAGCTTCCCGACGCTCGCCGAGCCGGCTCGCTGGATCTCCTCCATTCTCCCCTCCTCCGCCCCGCCGCCTGTCACGGGCGGCCGGGGGCGCCGATGCTACCTTCACGGTAGCCCACCGGCGCGGCAGGACAAAGAAATCCGGGCGGGAGCGTCAGGGGGGGCGCCGGCGGCCGCCGAGGGCGGCGGCCACCGCCCCGGCGAGCGGGTGCCGCTCCAACGCCTCGATGGGCACGGGCAGGGCCCGCGACCAGTTGGGCCTCCGGTCGGTGGCGGTGCCCGGCATGTTGGGGCGCTCCTCCACCGCCAGCGCGTCCTCCAGCGTGGCGACCACCAGCCGGCTGGGCGCCCGGGCGAGGAGCCGGTACGTCCCCTCGATGACGGCCTCTACGGGCGCGTCCTCGGGGAGGCCCGTCATGGTTCCGAGCCGCTTCCGCACGGCCTCCCACCCCTGGGTGTTCGGCTGGAGCCCCGCCGCGCTCTGGTCGCGGAGGTCGGCGCCCGTCCAGAGCCCGCGCACGGTGGGCAGGTCGTGCGTCGTCACCGCCGCCATCGCCAGCTCGGGGTACCGCTCGGGCGGCGCGTGCTCGAACCAGAGGACGCGGCAGGAGAGGATGCGCTCGGCCGCCAGGCGCTCGCGCACGCCGGCCTCCACGGTCCCGAGGTCCTCGCCCACGATCACCGCGCCGGCGCGGTGGCTCTCCAGCGCCACCACGGCCAGCAGGTCGTCCGCCGGGTAGCGCACGTAGGCGCCCGCGGCCGGGGCCATCCCGCGGGGGATCCAGAAGAGCCGGAACAGGCCCATGACGTGGTCGATGCGGAGCCCGCCGGCGTGGCGGAGGACGGCGCGGAGGGTCTCGGCGACGGGCTCGTAGCCCGCGGCGGCCAGCCGGTGCGGCACGAAGGGCGGGAATCCCCAGTCCTGCCCGGCCGTGGTGTAGCGGTCGGGCGGCGCGCCGATGGAGACCCCGGACGCGAGCAGGTCCTGCCACGCCCACGCGTCGGCGCCGTCGGGGTCCACGCCGATGGGCAGGTCGTGGACGATCCTCAAGGACCGGCCGGCCTCGGCGAGCTGCCGGTCCAGGAGCCACTGGATCCAGGCGTGGAACGCTATGCGCCCGGCGTGGTCCTCCGCGAAGCGGGCGACGGCCGGTGTGCCCGGCCGCCGGTACCCGGCCGGCCACTCGCGCCAGCGCCGTCCGTGGCGCTCGGCCAGGGCGCAGAACGCCGCCCACTCGGCCAGGGCCCGGCCCCGCTCGGCCCTGAAGGCGTCGAAGTCCGGGTGGCCCCCGAAGCGGCGCCAGAGGCGCTCGAGCGCGTCGAGCTTGAGGCGGAAGACCGCGTCGCGGTCGATGCGCCGGTCCTCGTCCAGGCGGCGTCCCGCACGGGCCAGCTCCTCGAGCTCCAGCGGGGCCTCGGCGGCGCCGGGCACCTCCTCGACGCGCAGGTACAGCAGGCTCAGGAAGCGCCGGCTGCTGGGACAGTACGGGCTCGGCTCCTGGGGCGTCACCGGCGTGGAGGCGCTGAGCGGGTTGATCATCAGCACGCCGGCCCCGAGCCCGGCGGCCCATCCGGCGAGGTGCCGGAGGTCGGCCAGGTCGCCGATGCCCCAGCTTCGCGACGACCGGGCGGCGTAGAGCTGGACGGCCCAGCCCCAGGTCCAGAGGTCGGCCGGCAGCGGGCAGGCGGGCGGGGCGACGATCAGGCGGCGCGAAGGGCCGCCCGCCAGCGGGCGAAGCTCGTGGTAGCCCGGCGGCAGGTCGCCCGGCACCTCGCGCTCCGCCCGCACCACGGCGCCCAAGCAGTCCGTGACGGAATACGTGGTTGATCGTCGGTATGGAAAACTGGCGGCCCAGGTGCGGCTCTATCCCCGCACCGGCCGCACCCATCAACTCCGCGTCCATCT
>JBBIOF010000535.1:0-2482 GCA_037443505.1 Candidatus Rokuibacteriota bacterium | reverse complement strand
CGCCGTCCTGCTCGCCCTGCTGGTCGTGGCCGCGCCGGCGGCGGCCCGCGGCGAGGGGCCGCCGGTCCCGGGGATCGAGCGGCTCACGCCCGAGGAGCGGCAGGCGGCGCGCGAGAGCCTCCGGCGCTTCCGCAGCCTGCCCCCCTCGGAGCGCCAGCGGATCCTCCAGGACTTCCGGCGCTGGAACGAGCTGGACGAGGCCCGGCGGCGCGAGCTTCAGGAGGCGTGGGAGCGGTGGGAGCGCCTGCCCCCGGAGCGCCGCGAGCGGCTCCTGGAGCGCCTGCGGCGGTACGAGGCCCTGGGGCCGGAAGAGCGCGAGCGCATCGACCGCAACTGGCAGCGCTGGCGGCAGATGAGCCCCGAGGAGCGCGAGCGGCTGCGCGAGCGCTGGCGGCAGATGAGCCCCGAGGAGCGCTGGCGGCTCAGGGAGCGGCGGTAAGCTATGGGACCATGGCGACCTACTACCTGGACGACTTCAAGCCCGGCGACGCGCTCGAGTTCCCCGGCAGCCATACCTTCACCCGCGACGAGATCGTCGCCTTCGCCCGGCAGTACGACCCGCAGCCGTTCCACCTGGACGAGGAGGCCGCGACGCGGTCGATCTACGGCGGCCTGATCGCCAGCGGGTGGCAGACGGTGGGCGTCACCTTCCGCCTGGCCGTCGAGGGCCTGATCGGCCGGACGGCCAGCATGGGCTCCCCCGGCGTGGACGAGATCCGCTGGCTGCGCCCCGTCCGGCCCGGTGACACGGTCCGGGTCCGGGCGGAGGTGCTCGAGGTCCGGCCCTCGCAGAGCAAGCCGGACCGGGGCATCATCCGCGTCCGCTACGAGACCACCAACCAGCACGGCGAGACGGTGCTCACCATGGTGGGGATGGGGCTCTTCGCCCGCCGTCCGGATCGACGAGGCAGCGTCCAGACGCTGCCGTGATGGGCGTGCCGGCAGCGGGCCTCACAGCTCGGGGCGGCAGACGGCCCGGAAGTTACACCAGCGGCAGAGGCGCAGGTCCTCGGTCCGCTCGAAGTCGGTGATGACGGCCACGTTGGCCTGGGGGTCGGCCAGGTACGCCTTCATGGAGCGGATCGACAGCCGGAGCTGCTCGCGGACGGCCTCGAGCCGCTCGCCGTCCCAGCGGTGGCGGCTCACCTGGGGCTCGCGCAGGTTCACCTCGTAGAGATCGACCCGGTCCGGCTCCACGCCCAGCACCTCGTGGGCGTAGAGGGCGTAGCAGCCGAGCTGGAAGCCGGCGTCGCCGTTGCCGCCACCCGTCTTCCAGTCCACCAGGCCCAGCCGGCCCTCGGGCGTCCAGTAGCCGAAGTCGGGGGCCACCCACACGGGCGTGCCCTCGAAGTCGAAGACCTTCGACCAGTGCTCGATGGACCAGTGCTCCGGGGACGTGCGCCGGATCTCGGCCAGCAGCGGCAGCCGGAAGAAGTTCCGGAGGCAGGTGGCGGCGTTCTGGCTCACCGCCCGCCACGCCTCCGCCGGCAGCTCCACCTGGTACTCGTGCTCGAAGAGGGCCGTGGTCCGCGGCTCGGCCCGGTACCGGCCGGCCTTCGAGGAGCGCCACTCGCTCCGCATGCGCTCGATGACGTCGCGGATGAAGGGCTCCACCGGGATGGACCGCCCGTCGGCCAGGCCGCGCAGGGCCAGCTCGATGGCGTCGTGCACGATCCGCCCGGCCCACTGCTGGCGGGAGGCGAGCTGCTTGAGCACGTAGAGGCGCCGCACGTCCTCCGGGGCGTCCGGCTCCCAGCCGCCCCAGGCGCCGTAGTAGTGGTAGAAGTACCGGCGCCGGCACTCCTGGAACGTGCCGTCGCGGCTGCGCGACCAGGAGAACTCGTTGGTGAGCTCCCGCATCGCCCGCATTCTACGTCGCCACGGCCGCCCGGTCACGGCCGGGGCCGCTTGCCTCGGGCCCCCCGACCTGCTAGCGTGGGCGGCGATGGCCACGTCGTTCCAGGTCGTCTGCCCCTGCTGCCAGGGCAAGCTCACGGTGGACCCGGAGCTCAAGGCCGTGGTGGCCCATGAGGCGCCGCCGCCCCGGCGGACGGTGGGGGACCTCGGGGCCGCGCTGGGCGCGCTGGGCGCGCGCGCCGCCGAGCGCGAGGAGAAGTTCCGCCAGCAGATGCAGGCCGAGGCCCAGAAGGGCCGGCTGCTGGACCGGAAGTTCCAGGAGGGGCTGAAGAAGGCCAAGGACTCCCCGGACCCGCCGCGGAGGCCGTTCGACCTGGATTGAGCGACGCCCTCCTCGGCGACCTGCTCCGCCGGGTCAGCCGGAGCTTCTACCTCTCGGTCGCCGTCCTTCCCCGCGATCTGCGCGAGCCCATCGGGCTCGCCTACCTGCTGGCCCGCGCCGCCGACACGGTGGCCGACACGCGCCTGATCCCCCGCGGCGATCGCCTGGCGCTCCTCGACACGCTCCGGCGGGCCTGCGCGGGCCAGGCCGTCGACCACGCGGCCGCGGCCCGGGCCGCCATCC
>JBBIOF010000534.1:0-2491 GCA_037443505.1 Candidatus Rokuibacteriota bacterium | reverse complement strand
GGCGGACGGACCGTTCGAGGAGCGGCAGGTTCCGCCCGGTGCCGCAGCCCACGTCGAGCGTGCGGCCCCGCGCCCCCGAGGTGAGCCAGCGGCGCCAGCGGATGAGCCCCAGGCGCTCGTAGGCCGCGCAGAGGGCGTCGTAGAGCCAGGGGATCTGCTCGATCCCCCGCCCCACGGCCCTCAGCCCTCGACCTGCTCGAGGCACACCCCCTGCGCCCCCGCCGCCCGCATCTCGGCCAGCGCCCGCTCTCCGTCGCCGGGGGTGACGTCCACTGCCCGCACCGCGTCCTCCAGGACGACGACCTCGAAGCCCTCCTTCAGCGCGTCGAGCACCGTGGCCTTGACGCAGTAGTCCGTGGCCAGGCCGCCCACGAACAGCCTCGACACTCCCCGCTCGCCCAGGGCGGCCGTGAACGGCAGGCCGTCCTCCGTTTCCGCCTGGAAAACCGAGTACGCGTCCTGCTCGGGGTCGGCCCCCTTGGACACCACCGTGGCGCCGGGCGGCAGCGCGAGGTCGGGATGGAACCGGGCCCCGGGGGTACCCTGCACGCAGTGCGGCGGCCAGGCGCCCCCGTACGCCTTGAAGTGGCGGGTCCGCGGCGGGTGCCAGTCCCGGGAGGCGAAGACGGCGGCCCCCCGGGCCTGGAAGAGGGCCGCGTAGCGGTTCAGCACCGGCACGACCCGGTCCCCCTCGGGCACGGCCAGGGAGCCCCCGGGGCAGAAGTCGTTCTGGACGTCCACGATGACGAGAGCGTCACGCGCGGGGTCGATCCTGAGGCTCATGGATCACCTCCACTCGCCGGAGATCCTAGCATGCTAGAATCCCGCCGGGTTTCCGGGGGGTCCAATCCTCACAAGGAGGGGAGTCATGCGACGGGTCGTCACGATCGCGGCTGTTCTCGCTGTCCTGCTGGGCGCCGGGTGGTACGCGGTCGCCCAGCAGATGGACGAGTCGAAGCGGGACCGCACGGTCTCGGTGGGCGGGGGCAAGTACCACGTCCTCCCGGCCACGCTCGAGACCACCCAGTGGGGCTGGCTCGACCCCAAGGAGCCGCCGAAGCTCGTGGTGAACTCCGGCGACACGGTGGCGATCGAGACCATGATGCACGCCCACAACCAGATCCAGCCCGGCAGCACCATGGACGACCTCGTCCGGCTGCGCAAGGCCAACCCGGGCGGCGGCCCCCACTCCGTCACGGGTCCCATCTACGTCAACGGCGCCGAGCCGGGCGACACCATGGAGATCCGCATCCGGAAGATCGTGCCCAAGGCGTTCGGCACCAACTTCCACCTGCCGGGCAAGGAGTTCCCCACCGTCGGGCTGCTGGCTCCGGAGTTCCCCAACGGGTTCGTGAAGTACTTCTACCTGGACTGGGAGCGCCGGCAGGCCGAGTTCAAGCCGGGCATCGTCATCGACCTCCAGCCCTTCCCGGGTGTGCTGGCGGTGGCCCCCGACCCCAACGAGCCCAAGGAGAAGGCCGGCCCGCCCATCAAGGACGCCAGGGGGCGCACCAGCACGCTCCGGCCCTGGAAGAACGGGTCGAACATGGACATCAACGAGCTCCAGGAGGGCACGACCCTCTACCTGCCCGTCTTCGTGAAGGGCGGGCTCATCTGGACGGGTGACTCGCACTGCCGCCAGGGCAACGGCGAGGTGAACCTGACCGCGCTGGAGTGCGCGTACCGGGAGATCGTGATCCAGCCCGTGGTCCGCAAGGACCTGAAGATCGAGTGGCCGCAGCTCGAGACGGCCACCCACTGGATCCTCATGGGCTTCGACGAGGACCTGGACGAGGCGATGAAGATCGCCACCCGCAACGCCGTGCGCTTCCTCAGCCAGCAGCAGAAGATGGTGCCGCTCACGCCGGACGAGGCCTACTCGCTGGTGTCCATGGTGGGCGACTGCCGGGTGACCCAGGTGGTGGACATCCGCAAGGGCGTCCACTGCATGATCCCGAAGACCGTGTTCAAGAAGTCGTAGGTTGCTGGCTCCGCTCCTCGTGGCGGCGGCGGTCGCCGTCGCCGCCACGACGACCGACCTCCGCGACCTGGTCGCCGCCGTCGGCGGCGACCGGGTGCGGGTCGAGAGCCTGACCGACCCGCGTCACGACCCCCACGCGCGCGAGATCCACCCCCGGCAGCTGGCGCTCCTCCGGTCCGCCGACCTGCTGGTGCGCGTGGGCCTCGACCACGAGCCGTGGCTCGGCCGCGCCCTCAGGACGGTCAGGCCGCCCGCCCACGACCTGGACGCGTCGCGGGCCGTCACGCTGCTGGGGACGGAGACGCCGCGGCTGCGCGCCGACGCCCGCCCGCACGTCCACGCCTTCGGCAACACCCACTACTGGCTGGACCCCGAGAACGCGCGGTCCATCACCGCGCGCATCCTGGAGGCCCTCGCGGCGCTGGCCCCGGGCGACCGCGCGGCGTTCGAGGCCAACCGCGCGCGCTTCCTGGCCGACTTCAACCGCCTGCCCGCCGACGCGGCGCTGGC
>JBBIOF010000533.1:0-2497 GCA_037443505.1 Candidatus Rokuibacteriota bacterium | reverse complement strand
CAGGCGCCGGCCAGCGCCGCCAGCGCCGCCAGCGCCAGCGTGACTTCGCGCGGGAGCTCGCGCAGCACGTCGCCCGCGATGAGCGTGTCGAGGACGTTGGCGTGGATCTCCACGCCCGGCATGGCGCCGTGCCGCGTGAAGGGTGTCGCGAAGACGTCGTGCAGGGTCTCGCTGGTGGGGCCGACCAGCACGATGGCGCCCCGGAACGTCTCGGGCGCCACGCCGCCGCTCACGACCCGGTGGTAGGGCACCCGGGGGAAGGTCCCCGGGCCTCCGCGGAAGTTGATGAGCACCTCGCGGGCGGCCGGCAGGGGCGCCGCGGGAGCGCCGGCCGAGGCCGCCAGCCGGTGGAGCGCCGCGTCAAACCCCGCCAGGCGCTCCCCGGCGACCTCCACGTGCAGCGGGGCCCGGCGGACGGCGGCGTCTGCGTCCTTGTAGAGGTTGATCGGCGCCACGGCGGCAGCGCCCTGCCGGATGACCGGGATGGGCAGGTTCAGGTCCGTCTTCTCGTAGAAGCCCTCCGACACGTCGGTCCTGGCGGCCGCCAGCACCACGTTGCCCGCCCGGGCCACGGCCTCGCCCAGGACGCGGTCGTCCCGGGGCCCTCGCGTCGAGGGCTCCGGGAAGAGGATGTCGAGCCCCACCGCCAGCGGCCGGCCGGCGGCGAGGACGTCCAGGAGGCGCCCGTGCAGGGCCCGGGGAAACGGCCACGGGATGTCCAGCTCGTCGAAGGAGTCCTCGTCGATGGCGACGATGACGATCGGAGCCACCGGGCGCCTGGCCCCGCGGACCTCGAAGAGGCGGTCGAGGGCCGCCAGCTCGGCCGGCTCCAGGGCCCCGGCCAGGGTGAGGGCGGCCGCGGCCGCGGCGGCGCCGAGCCCGGCCAGGAGCGTCCTGAGCCTCACCGAAGGGTGGCCCATGAGCGATCTGTGCTAGTGTAGGCGGAAATGAAGCTCCGCGTGCTCGGCGCCTTCGGCAGCGAAGGGCTGGGGCAGCGACCGTCGGCTTTCCTGGTCAACGAGAAGGTCCTCGTCGATGCCGGCACGGTGACGGGCGCGCTCGGGGTCTCCGAACAGCTGGAGATCGACCACGCCCTGCTGTCCCACTCACACCTGGACCACATCGCCGGCCTCGCGTTCCTGGCCGAGACCCTGGCCTTCTGCGCCCCCCGCCACCCGGTGACCGTGGCGGCCACCGCCCCGGTGGTCGAGGCGCTCCGCACCTCCGTGTTCAACAACACGATCTGGCCCGACTTCGCCCGGATCCCCGACCCGGGGCACCCCATCGTCAGGTACCGGACGCTGGTGGAGGACGCGGAGCAGCGGGTGGGCGACCTCTGGGTGACCCCGGTGAGCGTGAACCACACGGTGCCCGCCGCCGGCTTCGTCGTGCACGACGGGTCGCGCGGGTTCGTCTACTCGGGCGACACCGGGCCCACCGACGGCCTGTGGAAGGCGGTCCGGGGCCTCACGGGGATCCGCGCGATCATCCTGGAGTGCGCCTTCCCCAACCGGCTGGCCGGCCTGGCCGAGACGGCCCGCCACCTGACGCCCGACCTGATCCGCCGGGAGCTGGACAAGCTGCCGCCCGACGTCGCCGTGTGGATCTTCCACGTCAAGCCCCAGTTCTGGGAGGAGACCGCCGAGGAGCTGGCGCGGATCGACGGCCAGCGGGTCTCCCTGATCCAGCAGGACAAGACCTACACGCTGTAGCGGGCGCCTCACGCCGCCCCGCCCGGGGCCGACGCCGGCAGCAGCACGACCGTGTCGGTGCTGACCTCCACCCGCACGCGGTCGCCCACGCGGAAGACCGACGCCTCCCCCGCCGGCAGCTCCACGCGCACCGGCACGGCCAGGCCGATGTCGATCTCGTAGACGTACCGGGCGCCCTCGAACACCCGCATCCGCACCTTGCCGGGGATGCCCGGGCCCCGCGCCATCGAGGCCTCCACCAGCGAGAGGGTTTCGGGGCGCAGCACCAGCAGGCCGCCGCTGCCCTCGCGGAAGTCCCCGATGCCGGCGACGGGCACGCGGTCCCCGGCCTCCGTCTCCACCACGACGCCCAGCTCGCGCACCTCCACCACGCGCACCGGCAGGAAGTTGGCGGGGCCGAGGGCCTGCGCCACCGCCCGGCTCGCCGGACGGCGGTAGACCTCCTCGGGCTCGCCCACCTGCAGGAGGCGGCCGTCCTCGATGACCGCGATCCGGTCCGAGAGCGCCAGCGCGTCGGCCGCGTCCCGGGTGGCGCAGACGGTGGTGACCGCGAGGTCCCGGTGCAGGCGCGCCAGCTCCAGGCGGAGGGTCTTCCGCGGGATCGGGTCGAGGTGGGCCAGGGGCTCGTCCAGCAGGAGCACGCGGGGCTCCACGGCGAGCGCCCGGCCGAGCGCCAGACGGCGCCGCTGGTCGAGGGTCAGCCGGTGCGGCGCCTCGCCCTCGAGCCCGGCGAGGCCGACCCGGTCGAGCACCGCCCGGACGCGCCGCTCCACCTCGGGCGGCGC
>JBBIOF010000532.1:0-2507 GCA_037443505.1 Candidatus Rokuibacteriota bacterium | reverse complement strand
GGCCGGCCGGACCGCCCGCGGGTCCACCGCCAGCCGGGCCCGTGCCAGGGCCTCCACCAGCGCGCGGTGCTCCTCCAGCAGGCCCGCGTGGTCGCCCCCCGCGCGGACGGTCACGGAGAGCGTCACGCCGGGGCCGATGCGCATCTCGCCCCGGATGTTGCGGATGGCCGTCACGACGTCCATGATCGTGCGCATCCGGCGCTCCGCCTCCTCGTCGACGGCGCGGCGGCGCGCCCGCGGGTAGGGGGCCAGCATGATGGATTCGCCCCGGTGGGGCAGCCGCTGCCACAGCTCCTCCGTGATGAAGGGCATGAAGGGGTGCAGCAGCCGCAGCGCGGCCTCCAGCACGGTGACCAGCGTGTGCTGGGTGCGGAGCCGCCGGGCCGGGTCGTCCGCCCGGTAGAGCGGCACCTTGGCCGCCTCCAGGTACCAGTCGGCCAGCTCGTGCCAGACGAACTGGTAGACGGCGGAGGCGGCGTCGTTGAACCGGTAGCGCCGCAGGCCGGCCCGCACCTCGCCCACGGCCCGGGCCAGGCGGCTCAGGATCCAGCGGTCGGCCAGGGAGGGCGGCACGCGGCGGGCCCGGGCGGCGTCGTAGCCGTCCAGGTTGGCCAGCACCATCCGGGCCACGTTCCACAGCTTGTTGGCGAAGTTCCGGTAGCCCTCCACGCGGTCCTCGGCCAGCCGGATGTCCCGGCCCTGGGCGGCCAGCGCCACCAGCGTGAAGCGGAAGGCGTCCGTACCGTACCGGTCCATCATCACCAGGGGGTCGATGACGTTCCCCCTGGACTTCGACATCTTCTGGCCCTCGGCGTCGCGCACCAGGGCGTGGATGTAGACGTCGCGGAACGGCACGTCGCCCATGAACCGGAGCCCCAGCATGGCCATCCGGGCCACCCAGAAGAACAGGATGTCGAACGCCGTGACCAGGACCGACGTCGGGTAGAACGTCTTCAGCTCCGGCGTGTCGTCGGGCCAGCCCAGGGTGGAGAACGGCCACAGCCCGGACGAGAACCACGTGTCGAGCACGTCGGTGTCCTGCCGGAGCGGTCCGCCGCACCGGGGGCACGCGGACGGGTCGGCGCGCGCGACGTGCACCGTCCCGTCGGCGTCGCAGTACCACGCGGGGATCCGGTGACCCCACCAGAGCTGGCGCGAGATGCACCAGGGGCGGATGTTCTCCATCCAGTGGTGGTACGTCTTCGCCCAGCCCCGGGGGATGATCCGGATGCGGCCCTCGCGCACGGCCCGGATCGCCTCCGCGGCGAGCGGCTGGACGTTCACGTACCACTGCTTGGAGACCAGGGGCTCCACCACGGTCTTGCAGCGGTAGCAGAGGCCCACGGCGTGCCGGTACGGCTCGATGCGCTCGATCAGGCCCAGCGCCCGGAGGTCCTCCACGATCCGCTGCCGGCACTCGAAGCGGTCCAGGCCCGCGTACTTGCCGGCCAGCGCCGTCATGCGCCCGTCGAAGCCGATGACGGTGCGCACGGGCAGGCCGTGGCGCCGCCCGATCTCGAAGTCCACCGGGTCGTGGCCGGGCGTCACCTTCACCACCCCGGTGCCGAACTCCGGGTCCACCGCCTCGTCGGCCACCACTCGCATCCGGACGGTCCCCTCGACCGAGGGCACCTCCAGCTCCTGCCCCACGTAGCGGGCGTAGCGGGAATCCTTCGGGTGCACGGCGAGCCCCGTGTCGCCCAGCTTCGTCTCCGGGCGCACGGTCGCCAGCGTCAGCGGGCCGTACCGGATGTAGTAGAACTGGGCGTCCCGCTCCTCGCGCTCGACCTCCAGGTCGGAGAGCACCGTCTGGCAGCGGGGGCACCAGTTGACGATGTAGTCGTCCCGGTAGATCAGGCCGTCCTCGTGGAGCCTGACGAAGGCCTCGCGCACGGCCCGCGACAGCCCCGGGTCCATGGTGAAGCGCTCCCGCGACCAGTCGCAGGAGGCGCCCAGGCGCTTGAGCTGGCGGATGATGGTGCCGCCCGACTCCTCCTTCCACCGCCACACGCGCTCCACGAACGCGTCGCGCCCCAGGTCCTCCTTCGTCCGGCCCTCGGCCGCGAGCTGGCGCTCCACCACGAACTGCGTGGCGATGCCCGCGTGGTCGGTACCCGGCACCCACAGCACGTTGAAGCCGTCCATCCGCTTCATGCGGACGAGCACGTCCTGCAGGGTGTTGTTCAGGGCATGCCCCATGTGGAGCGACCCCGTCACGTTGGGCGGGGGGATGACGATGGCGTACGGCTTCTTCGGCGAGGCGGCGTCGGCGTGGAAGAACCCCCGCGCCTCCCAGAAGGGATACCAGCGCGCCTCCACGGAGGCCGGTTCGTAGCGATCGGGGATCTGCTCGGGCTGGCTCATCGAGGCGCGCTATTGTAACACCGGGGCCGCCGCCGTCAGCCGCCAGCGCGCGCCCGCGGGGCGCCAGGTCAGCGCCCACGGCGTGTCGCCCGCCCTCGCCGCCACCGACACGGAGGCCGGCAGCGTCCCGGTGCCGGGCTCGG
>JBBIOF010000531.1:0-2512 GCA_037443505.1 Candidatus Rokuibacteriota bacterium | reverse complement strand
GACCAGCTCCAGCATCGTCCGGGGGAAACCGGCACGGCCGTGGCGCACGGCCCCGCGCTCGCGGGCGAGGTCGGCCGCCAGGGCGCCCAGGTCCAGGACCGCCTCGCCGCTCAGCGCCCCGATCCGGGGCTTCGCGGCCCCCTTCCGGTAGGTGACCAGACGCATGTCCGCTCCTCCTTCGGGCGAAAAACAAAAGGCGGCGCCGGGGCCGCCTCGTCGTGAGCCTGCCGTCCCCCCTACACCGACTGCCGCGCCGCGGTCCGGTCGGGCAGGGCCCGGCCCCGCTCCCGCGCGGCCTCCTCCAGCTCGGCCGGCAGCGCGAACCGGACGTCCTCCTCCACCACGTGCACCTCGCGCACGGCGCTGCCGGCGCGCCGGAGCGCCTCCACGGTCTGGGCCACCAGCACCTCGGGCGTGGAGGCGCCCGCCGTGACGCCCACGCGGCGGGCGCCGGCCAGCCACTCCGGCCGCACGTCGCGCACGTCGTTGATCAGGTAGGCGCGCGTGCCGGCCGACCGGGACACCTCCACCAGCCGGTTCGCGTTGGAGCTGTTGGCGGCCCCGATGACCAGCACCACGTCCACGTCCCTGGCCACCGTCTTCACCGCCGCCTGGCGGTTCTGGGTGGCGTAGCAGATGTCGTCGCGCGAGGGCCCCACGATCCGGGGGAACCGCCGCCGGAGCGCCTCGATGACGTCCTTCGTGTCGTCCACGGAGAGCGTGGTCTGCGTGAGGTACGCCACCCGCTCCGGGTCCGGCACCTCCAGCGTCTCCACCGCCTCGGCACTGTCGATCACGATGATCCGGTCGGGAGCCTCGCCCAGCGTGCCGATGACCTCGTCGTGGTCGGCGTGGCCGATGAGCACGATGGTGTAGCCCTCGCGCGCGTAGCGCACCGCCTCCAGGTGGACCTTGGTGACCAGGGGGCACGTGGCGTCGATGATCCGGAGGCCGCGGCGGCGCGCCTCCTCCCGGACCGCCGGGGCGATGCCGTGGGCGCTGAAGATCACGGTGGCGTCGTCGGGCACCTCGTCGAGCTCGTCCACGAAGATGGCGCCCTTGGCCCGGAGCCCCTCCACCACGTGGCGGTTGTGGACGATCTCGCGGCGCACGTACACGGGCGGCTTGCACACCTGGAGCGCCAGCTCGACGATGTCGATGGCGCGCTCCACGCCCGCGCAGAAGCCCCGCGGCCCCGCCAGGACGATCTCCGCGATGCTGCTCGCCATGACTCCCCTACTTGAAGAAGAACGACACGCCGGCCACGCCGGTGTGCGCCTCGAACCCCCGGTTGGGCGTGTCGCTGTTGCCGTTGGACACGTGGATCAGCCGGTAGCCCGCGTAGACCGCGGTCCGGTCGGTCACGAACAGGGAGGCCCCCACGCCCCCGAAGAGCAGGAACGCGAAGTCGGAGTCGATCTCGATGACCCTGAGGTCCGTGCCGCCCGCCGCCGCCCCCAGCTCGGCGTACGGGACGAAGCGTCCCAGCGCCAGGAAATGGTACCGGCCCACGGCGGCCAGGCCCGCGTAGAAGGCCTGGACGGGGTCGACGTACCGCTGGTACACGGCCTCCAGGCCGACCTCGGGGGCCCCGCGCAGGGGGCCGGTGCCCACCGCCCCCCAGGGCAGCCAGCCCAGGCGGGCGCCGAGGTACCAGAGGTCGAGGTCGGTCTGGTTCTCGTGCCCCTCCAGGTTTTCCTGGTTGCCGCCGCCCGCCTCCAGGGAGCCGACGAAGCCGCCCTCCTGGAAGGCCTTGCCGGGGTCGAAGGCGGCGGCGGGGCCGGCCAGGGGCCCCAGCGCGACCAGCACGGCGAGCACGACGAGGGCGCTGCGCGCGTTCATGGCTGGATGAGCGTCTTCAAGGTTAGGCCTCGCGACATCAGGTCGAGCGCCTCGGCGACACCCTCGAGCCCCCGTCGATGGGTGATCAGCCCGTCGGGGACCAGGGTCTTCGACTCGAGCAGCTCGACGGCCCGCCGGACCGTCTCCGGCGTGTGGTGAAACGCGCCGACCAGCGTCAACTCTTCGTAGTGAACCCGCCGGGTGTCGAGGCGCACGGTCGTTCCCGGCGCACATCCTCCAAAAAATACCACAGTTCCTCCCCGGCCCGCCGCCGCCATGGCCTGCTCCCACACTTCGGGACGGCCGGTGGCGTCGATGGCGACGTCGGCACCGCGCCCCCCCGTGATGGCCCGCAGGTGGTCCACCACGTCGGGCGAGGCCGTGGCGTCCACGCACTCGGCCACGCCCAGGCCCCGTACGCGGTCCAGCCGCCAGCCGGCCTTGCCCACCAGGATCACCCGCGTCTTGCGCGCGGCCGCCACCATGGCGAGCAGGCACCCCAGGGGGCCGTGGCCGAAGACCACCACCGTCTGCCCGGACTCGAGGCGCGCGCGGTCCACGGCCAGCAGCGCGCAGGCCAGCGGCTCGGTGAACGCCGCCCGGTGGGCGGGCAGGCGCTGGCCCAGGCGCACGACATTGCGCGCCACGACCCGGGCTGGCAGCGCGATCG
>JBBIOF010000530.1:0-2513 GCA_037443505.1 Candidatus Rokuibacteriota bacterium | reverse complement strand
GGCCCTGGCCCGGGGCCTCGGCACGGCCGCGTGCCTCGCCATCGTGGCGGCCTCCCTGGCCACGGTGCCGGCCGCCTACCGGCCCAAGCAGGACTTCGGCGGCGCGCTCCGCTTCGTCGAGACGCACCGGGCCGCCGGTGACGCCGTGGTCACCGTGGGCCTCGCCACCTATCCCTACCAGGCGTTCTTCAAGACGGGATGGGAGGCGGCGGACACGCTCGAGGCCCTCCGTCGGATCCGCGCCCGCGCCGCGCGCACCTGGCTCCTCTACACCATCCCGCTCCACCTCCGGTTCGAGCGTCCGGACCTCATGCGCGAGATCGAGCGCGACTTCACGGTGGTGCGGAGCTTCGCCGGCTCCCTCGGCGACGGGACGGTCTTCGTCTGCCTGGCCGGGCCGGATGGACGACGCCCATGACCGCCTCCGCCGCCCGCCCGCCCCTGTCGGCCTCCGTGGTGCTCCCCGCGTACAACGAGGAGGGCGCCGTGCGGCGGCAGGTGCAGGCGCTCCGCGACGTGCTGGAGCCCCGGGGGATCCTCCACGAGATCATCGTCGTGGACGACGGCTCCCGGGACCGCACCGCGGAGGAGGCCCTGGCCGCCGGCGCGCGCGTGCTCCGCCACGCCGCCAACCGCGGGTACGGAGCCTCCATCAAGACCGGCATCGCCGCCGCGCGCTACGACTGCATCGTGATCAGCGATGCCGACGGCACCTACCCGGCGGACCCGGTGCCCGCCCTGCTGGAGGCGCTCGAGACGGCCGACATGGCGGTGGGCGCCCGGGTGGCCGCCCGGGCCGCCATCCCGTGGTCCCGCCGTCCCGCCAAGTGGCTGCTCACGTGGCTGGCCGCGCGGATCGCCGGCCAGCCCATCCCGGACCTGAACTCCGGGCTCCGCGCCTTCCGGCGCGAGTACGTGAAGCAGTACCTCCCGGTCCTGTCCAACCGCTTCTCGTTCACGACCACCGTGACCCTCGCCTACCTGGCCGACGAGTACCGGGTGGTCTACCACCCGATCGACTACCACCGGCGGGTGGGGCGGTCCAAGATCCGCCCCCGTCACTTCATGGACTTCGTGGTCCTCGTCCTCCGCATGGCCATGCTGTTCCAGCCGCTCCGCGTCTTCGTGCCCCTGGGGATCGGCTTCGGCGCCGCCGGCCTCCTCAAGACCGTTTTCGACGTCGTCGGGCTCTTCCGGCGCGCCGAGGCCGTCGGCTGGCACCTCCTCTTCCAGCCGACCCTGTCCACGTCCGCCGTGCTCCTCATGATGCTGGGCGTCCAGGTCGTCCTGATCGGCATGGTCGCCGACGGCGTGCTCCGCCGCATCGCCCAGCGCAACCGGCCCCTCCTGCCCTCGCACGCGGTGTGGGTGGAAGAGCCGGCAGGCCCGGAACCCGCCCCGGAGGTCGCGACGCTCGGCGCGACCGGGCGGCGCTGACGCCCCGCGTGGATCCCCTGCGCATCGGGCTCTTCGGCGGTCTCGTGCTGCACAAGGCCGTCTGGGAGGCCCTGCGGCTCCGCGGGGCGGCCGCGCCCGTGGGGCAGGCCGCGCTCACCCCGCTCATGCGGCTGGTCAAGCTCGCGAAGATGGCCGTGCTGGCCTTCCTGCTGGTGCAGACGCTCGCCCTCGACGTGCTGCCCATCAGCGAGCACCCCGGGCCGCTGCGCGCCGCCGGGGCGCTCCTCTACGCGGCCGGCCTGGCGCTGGCGATCGCCGGGCGGGTGCAGCTCGGGTCGAGCTGGGCGAACCTGGAGGACGGCGGGACCCCCGCCCGCGCGCCCCTGGTGACCCGGGGGGTGTACGCGTACATCAGGCACCCGATCTACACCGGCGACCTCCTGCTGCTCCTGGGCCTCGAGCTGGCGCTCAACTCCTGGCTGGTGCTGGCCGTCGTCGTGCCGGCCGCCATCGTCGTCCACAAGGCGCGCGCCGAGGAGACTGCGCTGGCGCGGCGCTCGCCCGAGTACGCGGCCTACCGCCGCCGCACGCGGGCCTTCATCCCGTTCGTCGTATGAGCGGCGCGCCGCACGTCTGCATCCTGGGCGCGGGACCTGCGGGCGCCGGCGCCGCCTTCCGCCTGTCCCGGCGCGGCCAGGCCAGGGTGACGGTGCTCGAGCGAGGGGACCGCGTGGGGGGACTGGCGGCCAGCTTCGAGCTGGCGGGTATGCGCGTGGACTACGGCAGCCACCGCCTCCATCCGTCCTGCGACCCCCAGGTGCTCCGGGACCTCTCCGAGCTGCTGGGCCCCGACCTGCGCCTCCGCCCCCGCCACGGCCGCATCCGCCTCCAGGGGCGCTGGATCCACTTCCCGCTGCGCCCGCTGGACGCGGCCCTGGGGCTGCCGCCACGCTTTGCGGCCGGCGCCGCGGCGGACGCCCTCCGCAGGCTCCTCCCCGGCGCGCGGCCCCGGCCGGAGGCCGAGAGCTTCGCCACCGTGCTGGAGGCCGGGCTCGGGCGGACCATCTGCCGTTACTTCTACTTCCCCTACGCGCGCACGGTCTGGGGCGTCGAGC
>JBBIOF010000529.1:0-2513 GCA_037443505.1 Candidatus Rokuibacteriota bacterium | reverse complement strand
CCCGCCGCCGCCATGCAGACCAGGGCGCCGGACGCGGGGTCGATCCTCTCGAGAACGACCCGCCTGACGCCGGTCAGGCGCAGGACCGCCGACGCGATGAGGTCCGCCGCCTGGGCGACGTCGACGCTGCCGGCCAGCTGGTGGCCCAGCTCCGTGAGCCGCCTGGCGACCGCGTCGCACTCCGCGCACCGGCGCTCCACGGGCAGGCCCCGGCCCGGGGCGGAGCGCTCCCCGTCCGGCGGATCCGCTCCGGCCTGCGCCCGCTGCTTTCGCTCACCCGTCATCCCGGCGCCCTCCCTTCAGCACCGCGGCGATCCGCCGCAGGAGCACCGCGGGCGTGAATGGCTTCTCCATCAGCTCGGCGCCCTCCTCCAGCAGGCCGCCCGGCCCCATCGCCTCGTACCCGTACCCGGTCACGAACACCACCTTCGCGCCCGGACGTTCCTCGGCCAGCCGCCTGGCCAGCTCCCGCCCGCTCATCTCGGGCATGATAACGTCGGTCAGCAGCACGTGGATCGGACCCGGGTGCCGGCGGGCGATGTCCAGCGCCGCCTCGCCACCGGGCGCGGCCAGGACCGTGTACCCGGCGCTCTCGAGGATCGACCGGGCCAGGTCCCGGACGGCCTCCTCGTCCTCGACCAGCAGGATCGTCTCGCCTCCTCCGGGTGCAGCGACGGTGTCCGCTTCCCCGGTCTCCGCCGCCGGCGAGGCCGCCACCCGCGGCAGGTAGATGCGGAACGTCGTCCCCCGGTCGGGCTCGCTCTCCACGTCGATCTCTCCTCCGCTCTGCGTGACGATCCCGTGCACCGTGGACAGCCCCAGTCCGGTGCCGCGGCCGGGCTCCTTGGTGGTGAAGAACGGCTCGAAGATGCGCGCGCGCGTCGCCGCGTCCATGCCGTGCCCGGTGTCGCTCACCGCCAGCATCACCCAGTCCCCGGGCCCCGGTCCTCCGGGCCGGCCGTTCCCTTCGACCCGGACGTTCGCCGTCTCGATCGTGAGCACGCCCCCCGACGGCATGGCGTCGCGCGCGTTGATCGCGAGGTTCATGAGGACCTGGCCGAGCTGCGCGGGGTCCATGCGGATCGCCCCCAGGCCCGGATCGAGCCGCGTGACCAGGCGGATGTTCTCGCCAATGAGGCGGCGCAGCATCGTGGTCACGTCCACGACCACGGCGTTCAGGTCCAGCACGCGCGGCTGGAGCACCTGGCGGCGCCCGAACGCCAGCAGCTGCCGCGTCAGCGACGCCGCGCGGAGGGCCGCCTTGCGGACCTGCACGATGGCCGGCCGGGCGGGGTGGTGCTCGTCCAGCCGCTCGATCAGCATCTCGCTGTGACTCAGGATGACCGACAGCAGGTTGCTGAAGTCGTGGGCGATCCCGCCCGTGAGGCGCCCGATCGCTTCCAGCCGCTGGGCCTGGCGGAGCCGCTCCTCGCTGCGCCGGAGCGCCTCCTCGGCCATCCGCCGCCGTGCGAACTGCCCGATCTGGGCGCCGACGTCGGCCACCATCCGCAGCAGCTCCCCGTCGGGCTCGCGGATCTCGCGGCTGAAGAACACGAGCACGCCGAGGCACTCCTCGCCGTTGGGGATCGGGAAGGCGAATGCAGCCCGCAGCCCGGCCTCCAGCGCGGCGCCCGCGCGCACGAACTCCGGATCCCGGGTCACGTCGGGCGTCCACACCGGCCGGCCGGTGGCCAGACAGCGGCCGGGAAGCCCCACCCCGGCGGCGAAGGTGAGGTCCCGGCTGCCCGCCAGGAAGTCGGCGAGGTCGAGCCCCGGGAGGTGCCACATCGCCTGCCAGCGCAGCACCCGGGCGCCGGGCTCCAGGGTCCAGGCCTCGCCGGCTTCCCAGCCGAGCCCCTCGCAGAGCGCGCGCAGCAGCCGCGGCATGGCATCGTCCATCGTCGCCGACTCGGCCAGGACCCGGGTCACCGCGAACTGCGCCGCCTGCCGCGTGCCCGCCTGGCGGAGGCGGCCAAAGGCCCGGGCCCGCGCCAGCGCCAGGGCCCCCTGGTCCGCGAGCGCCGACAGCAGGGTCACGTCCTCCGGCTCGGCCAGCTTCCGGTCCCGCCAGAACACCGAGAGCGCGCCCACGAGCTGCTCCTCGACCTTCAAGGGCACCGCCAGGAAGCCGTGGAAGCCAAGGGCGCGGGCCCCCTCCCGGTGCTGCGGGTGGCACCGCGGGTCGTCGGGCATGCTCTCGGAGGCGACCGGCTCGCCCAGGCGCGCCGCCAGCCCGCTCAGGCTCTCCCCCATCTCCAGCCACGGCCGCTGCCGGAGCGGGTGGAGCGAGGGCGTACAGCCGACCAGCTCGAGTCGCCCGCGGTCGGCCAGGCGCAGGCTGGCGCCGTCCGCGCCCAGGAGCCGGACGGCCTCGTCGAGAACGGCGGACACCGTCGCGTCGGTCTCCTGGACCGCGGCCAGGCGCCGGGCCACCGAGTAGAGGGCCTCGACACGCTCGGGCCGGTCGCCGGACCGGGAGCCGGGGCGCACCGGCCCGCAGGCCTACGCCAGCG
>JBBIOF010000528.1:0-2513 GCA_037443505.1 Candidatus Rokuibacteriota bacterium | reverse complement strand
GCGGCTGTCCGTGAGCCTGCGGCCGGGCCTGCTGGCGATGCTCCTCGGCCGCTGGCGCTGAGAGCGGTCAACCGCCGAAGCGGCGGCGGGTCTCGGCCATCGCCCGCCCGATGGGCGCGGGCAGCCGCTCGCCGAACTGCCCGTAGAACCCGGCCAGGTCGTCGAGCGCCGGGAGCCACTCGTCGGCGTCGCAGCGGAGCGCCTGCTGGAGGCGCTCGGGGGCGACGTCGAGACCGTCGGTGTCCAGGGCTCCCGGCGCGGGAACGAACCCCACGGGCGTCTCCACCGCGCGGCCGCTGCCGCGGATGCGCTCCACCATCCACTTGAGCACCCGCATGTTCTCCCCGTAGCCGGGCCAGAGGAAGCGGCCGTCGTCGTCGCGGCGGAACCAGTTCACCCGGAAGATCCGCGGCGGCCTGGCCAGGCGCGAGCCGGTGGCCAGCCAGTGCGCGAAGTAGTCGGCCATGTTGTAGCCGCAGAAGGGCAGCATGGCCATGGGGTCGCGCCGGACGACGCCCACCTGGCCGGTGATGGCCGCGGTGGTCTCGGTGCTCATGGCCGAGCCCAGGAAGACGCCGTGGGTCCAGTCGAACGCCTCGAAGACCAGCGGGATCACCCGCGTGCGCCGCGAGCCGAAGATCAGGCCGGAGATCGGCACGCCCTGGGGGTCCTCCCAGTTGGGCGCGATGGAGGGGCACTGCGAGGCCAGCACCGTGAAGCGCGAGTTCGGGTGGGCGGCCGGCGCCCCGCCCGGCTGCCAGGCGCGGCCCTGCCAGTCCACCAGGCCCGGCGGCGGCGACGGCGTGAGCCCCTCCCACCAGGGCTCGCCATCCGGCGTGAGGGCGACGTTCGTGAAGATGGTGTTGGAGCGGACCATCGCCGTCGCGTTCGGGTTGGTGGCCGGGCTCGTGTTGGGCGCCACCCCGAAGAAGCCGCGCTCGGGGTTGATGGCGCGTAGCTGTCCCGCCTCGTCGATCCACATCCAGGCGATGTCGTCGCCCAGGGTCCACGCGCGCCAGCCGGGCAGGCGCGAGACCACCATCGCCAGGTTGGTCTTGCCCGAGGCGCTCGGCATGGCCGCGGCCAGGTAGGTGACGCGGCCCTCGGGATCCTCCACGCCCAGGATGAGCATGTGCTCGGCGAGCCAGCCCTCCTCGCGCGCCTGCCACGAGGCGATCCTGAGCGCGTGGCACTTCTTGCCCAGCAGGGCGTTGCCGCCGTAGCCGGAGCCCACGCTCCAGATCAGGCGCTCCTCCGGGAAGTGGAGGATGAGCCGGCGATCGGGCGAGAGGTCGCCCAGGGAGTGGAGCCCGGCGACGAAGTCGTCGTCGCTCCGCATGTGCTGGACCGCCACCTGGCCCACCCGCGTCATCAGGTGCATGCTGGCCACCACGTAGGCGCTGTCCGTGACCATGAAGCCCACCCGGCTCATGGGCGAGCCCGGGGGGCCCATGAGGTACGGGACCACCCACATGGTGCGGCCCCGCATGGCGTGCCGGAGGATCGCGCCCGCCCGGTCGCGGGCCTCGTCCGGGGCCATCCAGTTGTTGGTGGGGCCGGCGTCCTCCCGGCGAGCCGTACAGATGAAGGTGAGCTGCTCGGTGCGGGCCACGTCCTGCGGGTGGCTCCGGTGCAGGTAGCAGTTGGGATAGGTCCGCGGGTTGAGCGGCAGGAGCGTGCCGTCCCGCAGCATCTCCTCCACGAGGCCGTCGTACTCGGCCTTCGACCCGTCGCACCAGACGACCCTGGAGGGGCCGACGAGCGCCGCCGCTTCCTCGACCCACTTCTCGGCCACACCGGTGATGCTCATTGGCGCATCCTCGCGTGTCTTCGGGTGAGTGCCTGGACGCGGCCCGGCCGGCCGCCCCCTGGGAATCTCCGGCGACGGTCGTCGCCGGCGTCGGACGCTGCACGGTGCTCCGCCCTCTCCCGTCCGGCCCCGGGGACCGGCCGCGAGCACGAAGCCTCGGCCTCTAGCCTGCGCGGTCCGCGCGCGGACGTCAAGAGGAACGTGCTAGCATCGCCCGGGTGAACAGCCTCCTCCTGGCCGCGCGGTACCTCACCATCGTGCCGCTGCCGGGTGGGGACGGCGAGCGGGCCTGGGCGCCCGGGCGGGCGGCCGCGTGGTTCCCGGTGGTGGGCCTGGGCATCGGCGCGTCGCTCGTGCTCGTGGACCACGTCACCGGGCGGCTCTTCCCCGGGCTCCTGGCCGCCCTCCTCACGGTGACCGCGTGGAAGCTCCTCACCGGCGGGCTGCACCTCGACGGGCTGGCGGACTGCCTGGACGGCCTCACCGGCGCCGACCGCGAGCAGCGCCTGGCCATCATGCGCGACAGCCGCATCGGCGCCTTCGGGGCCATCGGCCTCGTCTTCTTCCTCCTCCTGGAGATCGCGGCCGTGGCGGAGCTGGCCCCGATCGCGCGGTGGCGGGCGCTCCTCGCGACGCCCGCGATGGCGCGGGCGATGCCGCCGCTGCTGGCGCGGCTCTTTCCGGCGGCCCGGCCCTCCGGGCA
>JBBIOF010000527.1:0-2522 GCA_037443505.1 Candidatus Rokuibacteriota bacterium | reverse complement strand
GGAACCCCATTTCCCCGTGGCCGTCGCGCTTATCCGGGGGACCGCGCGCCGGGACGACGCCCCGTGCCCGCGGGCGGCGCCGCCCGGCAGCGGCGGGAGGATCGACCCGGCCAGGGTCCAGCGGCTCCGCGAGCTGCTCCGGAGCCGGCGGGCTTCGGGAGAGGCGTAGCAGGCCTCCGTTGGAGGTGCGTGTATGTACGACGACGTGCTGCTCCAGTTCGCGCTTCGCGGCGTCGAGCTACTCTCCAAGGACGACCCCGACCTCTACGAGCTGCTCGCGCAGGAGTACCACCGGCAGCTCGGCAGCCTCGTGATGGTGGCCGCCTCCAGCATCGCCGATCCCTCGGCCCTGCTCTGCGAGGGCATGGTCACCGGCAACGTCACCACCGAGGGCTATCCCGGCGCCAGGTTCCACGCCGGCTGCCGGGTCGTGGACGAGATCGAGCGCCTGGCCGTCGAGCGCGCCCGGGCCGCCTTCGGCGCCCGCTACGCCAACGTGCAGCCCCATTCCGGGACCTCGGCGAACGAGGCCGTCATCCTGGGTCTGCTCAGGCCCGGGGACACCCTCCTGGGGCTCGAGCTCGGCTCCGGCGGGCACCTCACCCACGGCGCCCGGGCCTCCGTGTCCGGCCAGTACTTCGACGCCGTGGGCTACGGGCTCGACGCCGACGGCTTCATCGACTACGACGGGGTGGCGCGCCTGGCCCGGGAGCGGCGCCCGAAACTCATCATCTGCGGCGCCAGCGCCTACCCCCGGACCATCGACTTCGAGCGGTTCCGCCACGTCGCCGACGAAGTCGGCGCCTTCCTGATGGCGGACATCTCCCACGTCGCCGGCCTCGTGGCCGCGGGCGAGCACCCGAGCCCCATCGACCACGCGCACTTCACGACGACCAGCACCTACAAGCAGCTCTACGGCCCGCGGGGCGGCCTCATCATGATCGGCCGTGACTTCGACCGGCCGGCGCCCGGCGGCAGGGAGACGCTGGCGGAGATGGTCCAGCGCTCGATCTTCCCCCTCTCCCAGGGCACGCCGAACCTCAGCGCCATCGCCGCGAAGGCGCGGGCCCTGGGCATGGTGGCGAGCCCCGAGTTCAAGGCGGTGGCTCGCCGGATCGTGCAGGACGCCCGGGCCCTGGCCGCGGCCCTGGCCGACCGGCGCCACCGGATCCTCACGGGAGGCACGGACAACCACATGATCCTGGTGGACGTGCGCGCCGGCGGCCTGACGGGCGCCGTCGCGGAGCGCGCGCTCGAGTCGTGCGACATCATCGTCAACCGCAACAGGATCCCCGGGGACCGGACCAGCGTCTGGGTCACCAGCGGCATGCGGCTGGGCACCAACAGCCTGGCCGCCCGCGGCCTGGGCCCCGAGGACATGCCGCGCTGCGCGGACCTGATCCACCGCGTCCTCGGCGCGGTGAAGGTCCGGGGAGACCGCGAGTTCGAGCTGGACGACTCCGTGCGGGCCGCGGTCCGCGCCGAGGTGCGGGAGATCTGCGCCGCCTTCCCCATCCCCCGCTACCCGCTGCCGGCCGGCAACGGCGACGGCTGGGGCGACGGGGCTGCCGGGACCGTCCGGCCATGAGCCGTGCCGACGCCTCCGCGAGCGGCCGGCCCGCGGCGGCGCCGCCCCGGAACCCGCGGGCGGTCTTCGTCCTGTCGCCCCCGCGGTCGGGCTCCACGCTGCTGCGCGTGATGCTGGCGGGACACCCGCTCCTCTTCGCGCCCCAGGAGCTGGAGCTGCTGTCCTTCGACACGCTCCAGGAGCGGAGAGCCGCCTTCCCCGGCCGCGACAGCTTCTGGCTGGAGGGCGCCATCCGGGCCCTCATGGAGATCCGCGCCTGCGACGCCGAGCAGGCCCGGCACACCCTGGAGGACTGCGAGGCGCGGGGTCTGACCACCGCGCAGTTCTACCGGCTGGTGCAGGAGTGGATCGCGCCCAGGGTCCTGGTGGACAAGACGCCCTCCTACGCGCTCGACCTCGGGATCCTCATGCGGGCCGAGGCCCTGTTCGACGCCCCGCTCTACATCCACCTCCTCCGCCACCCGTACGGCATGATCCGCTCGTTCGAGGACGCGCGGCTCGGCCAGCTCTACCGCGTCTTCCTCCGCGGGGACCACGACTTCACCGAGCGCGAGCTGGCCGAGCTGGTCTGGCTGGTCAGCCACCAGAACATCCTGGAGTTCCTGGCGGACGTGCCCGCCGGCCGCCAGCACCGCGTGACGTTCGAGGACCTGGTGAGCCGCCCGCGCCTCACGCTGGAGGGGATCTGCCGGTTCCTGGGCCTGGACCTGCATCCCGACATGCTCGACCCCTACAAGGACCGGAAGCGGCGCATGACGGACGGCCTGCACGCGGCGTCCCGCATGCTGGGCGACGTCAAGTTCCACCAGCACCGTGGGGTGGACGCGACGGCGGCCGACCGGTGGCGGGCCCGGCACGCCGAGGACTTCCTCGGCGACGTCACCTGGGAGGTCGCCGCGCGCCTGGGCTACCGGCGGCCGGCGCCCGCCGACCG
>JBBIOF010000526.1:0-2528 GCA_037443505.1 Candidatus Rokuibacteriota bacterium | reverse complement strand
CCCCCGCCGGCGAGAGCGCCGCGCGGTACCGCGGCGCCGGGGCATCGACCCCGAGCTGATCCGCCAGCTCGAGCGGGAGTACGGCTTCGACCGGCCCGCGCCCCAGCGCTTCCTGCTCATGATGCGCAACTACCTCCGCTTCGACTTCGGCACCAGCTTCTTCCGCGACCGCCCCGTGGTGGACCTGATCCTGGAGAAGCTGCCCGTGTCCGTGTCCCTGGGGCTCTGGTCCACGCTGCTGATCTACCTGGTTTCCATCCCCCTGGGGGTTGCCAAGGCGGTGCGCGACGGCTCGGCGTTCGACGTCTGGACCAGCGCGGTGGTGGTGGTGGGCTACGCCGTGCCGGGCTTCCTCTTCGCCATCCTCCTGGTGGTGCTCTTCGCCGGCGGCAGCTTCCTCGCCTGGTTCCCCCTGCGGGGCCTGGTCTCCGAGCACTGGGCGGACCTGTCCTGGCCCGCCCGGGTCCTCGACTACCTCTGGCACGTCACCCTGCCCGTGACGGCGCTGGTGATCGGCGGCTTCGCCGGGCTCACGATGCTCACCAAGAACTCGTTCCTGGAGGAGATCGGCAAGCAGTACGTGGTGACGGCCCGGGCCAAGGGGCTGAGCCGGCGGCGGGTGCTGTACGGCCACGTCTTCCGGAACGCCATGCTCATCGTGATCGCCGGGTTCCCGGCCGCCTTCGTGGGCATCCTGTTCACCGGGGCCCTGCTCATCGAGGTGATCTTCTCCCTGGACGGGCTGGGGCTCCTGGGCTTCGAGGCGGCCATCAACCGTGACTACCCCGTGATGTTCGGCACGCTCTACATCTACACGCTGGTGGGGCTGCTGCTGAACCTCCTCTCCGACCTGACCTACGTCGCGGTGGACCCCCGCATCGACTTCGCCACGCGCGAGGTGTAGGGCGTGCGCCTGTCCCCCCTCACCCGCCGCCGCCTCCGGAACTTCCGGGCCAACCGCCGCGGCTTCTGGTCGCTCTGGATCTTCTTGGCCCTCTTCGGCGTGAGCCTCTTCGCCGAGCTGATCGCCAACGACCGGCCCCTGCTGGTGCGCTACGACGGCCGCTTCTACTTCCCCGTCCTGGTCGAGTACCCGGAGACCGCGTTCGGCGGGACCTTCCTCACGGAGGCGGTGTACCGCGACCCCTTCGTGCAGGAGGCCATCCGCGCGAAGGGCTGGATGCTGTGGCCGCCCATCCCCTTCCGCTACGACACCATCAACTACGACCTGCCCGTCCCGGCCCCGGCGCCGCCCTCCCGGGTCAACTGGCTGGGGACGGACGACCAGGGGCGCGACGTCCTGGCGCGGCTCATCTACGGCTTCCGGGTCTCGGTGCTCTTCGGGCTGGCGCTCACGGGGCTGAGCTCCGTGGTGGGAGTGGCGGCGGGCGCCGTGCAGGGCTACTTCGGCGGCGCCGTCGACCTGCTCTTCCAGCGCTTCATCGAGGTGTGGTCGGGCCTCCCGGTGCTCTACCTGCTCATCATCCTGGCCTCGGTGGTGGAGCCCAACTTCTGGTGGCTGCTGGGGCTCATGCTGCTCTTCTCGTGGATGTCGCTGGTGGGGGTGGTGCGGGCCGAGTTCCTCCGCGCCCGGAACTTCGACTACGTCCGGGCGGCCCGCGCCCTGGGCGTGCGCGACGCCGTGATCATGGCGCGGCACGTCCTGCCCAACGCCATGGTGGCCACGCTCACGTTCCTGCCCTTCGTCCTGAACGGCTCCATCACCACGCTCACCTCGCTGGACTTCCTGGGCTTCGGCCTGCCGCCCGGCTCGCCCTCGCTGGGCGAGCTGCTGGCCCAGGGCAAGGCCAACCTGCAGGCGCCCTGGCTGGGGATCACCGCCTTCGTGGTGCTGGCGCTGATGCTGTCCCTGCTGATCTTCGTGGGCGAGGCCGTGCGCGACGCCTTCGATCCGCGCAAGGCCGCCCGATGACGGCGCTGCTGGAGGTCCGGGACCTCTCCGTCGCCTTCGACACGCCGGCGGGAGAGGTCCGGGCCGTGCGGCGCGTCTCCTTCGACGTGGACCGCGGGGAGACGGTGGCCCTGGTGGGCGAGAGCGGCTCCGGCAAGACGGTCACCGCGCTGTCCATCGTCCAGCTCCTGCCCTACCCGCCGGCACGCCACCCCGGCGGCTCCATCCTCTTCGCGGGCCAGGAGCTCCTGGGCGCCCCCGACGCCGTGCTGCGCCGGGTGCGGGGCAACCGGATCGCCATGGTGTTCCAGGAGCCCATGACCTCGCTGAACCCCCTGCACACCATCGGCCGCCAGGTGAGCGAGGTCCTGCTGGTCCACAAGGCGATGGGGCGGGCCGCCGCCCGCGCCCGCGCGGTGGAGCTGCTGCGACTGGTGGGCCTCCCCGAGGCCGAGCGGCGCCTGGACGCCTACCCGCACCAGCTCTCGGGGGGCCAGCGCCAGCGCGTGATGATCGCCATGGCGCTGGCCAACGAGCCGGACCTGCTCATCGCCGACGAGCCCACCACGGCCCTGGACGTCACCGTGCAGGCCCAGATCCTCAAGCTGCTCAAGGA
>JBBIOF010000525.1:0-2539 GCA_037443505.1 Candidatus Rokuibacteriota bacterium | reverse complement strand
CGCCCGGTCAGCGTCTCGGGCGAGGCCCGGACGGAGCGGGCCGGAGCCAGGGAAGACGCCGGTCCGGCGGCGCTCAAGCCGCGCGAGGGCCGGTACGGGAGCCTCTTCGGGAGCACCGTCCACCACGCCCTCGGGCTCCTGCTCCGCGACCCCGCGCTGGACCCGGCGGAGGCCGTGCGGACCGCCGCGCAGCGGACCGGCCTCGCCGAGCACCTGGACGAGGCCCGGGCTGACGTGAGCCGTGCGTGGCAGGCGCTCCGGGCCGAAGGCCTCGCGCGCCCGCCGGGACCCGACCTCCAGATGGAGTACCCGCTGGCGGGTGCGTGGGAGCAGGGCACGTTGCTGGCGGGCTACGCCGACCTGGTCTCGGTCGCGGACGGCCGGCTGGACGTCCTCGACTTCAAGACCGACGCGCCGCCCGCCGCGTCGGTCGAGGCCGCGTACCCGGAGTACGCCTCCCAGGTCCGCCTCTACGGCGTCCTGCTGCGAGCCGCGGGGCTGGTGGGCGGCCGCCGCCTGCGGTGCGGCCTCCTCTTCACCGCCGACGGGACGATCCGCTGGGTGGAGCCACCCGAGCAGGCGGGCTGACGCCGGCTTTCGACCCTCCCTCCGGCCGTGACCTGCCCTGTCACGGTCCCCCGGTATGTTCCGAGGCCGAGAGGGAGGAGGGTGAACGCGCCCATGGGATCCACGCTCGCAAGACCCGCCGGGAACCTCCGGACCAGCCTGCGCTTCCCCTGCGGCCACCTCGAGGCGGAGCGCTCGGTGGGGCGCCGGACGCGCGCGACCGCCCGGGCCGCCTGGGTGGCCTGCCGCCGCTGCAACCTGATCGCTGTCACCGTCGCCCGGGTGCCCCGGGCGCGTGGCGGATCGAAGGAGGGCCGCCATGGGCACCGCGACTGATGCCACCCCGATCGCCCATGCCCTGGACGGCCTCGTCCTCGACGAGCCGCTGGCCCACGACGCGCTCACGGTCGTCCCGCTCCTCGGCCACGACCGGCCGGAGCCCGGATGGCTGACGCTCGACGAGGCGGGCGAGGCGGTGGCCGTCGGCGAGGTCGGCGAGGGATCAGTGCCGGAGCTCCAGGTGGTGAACCACGCGGACCGGCCGGTCGTCCTCCTGGACGGCGAGGAGCTGGTCGAGCGTGCGAGGCCCTGGCCGCCCGCCCGGGCCAGGTCGGCGCGATCGTGTACCTCCGCGGCCGGTGGCTCGGCATGGAACTGCTCGCCTCGTCCGGCCTGTTCGCGCGCGTGTGGGGGCGTCTGGTGGCCGGCTACGCCGCCGACGCCCTCGGCGAGCCGCAGGAGGCCGGGCTCTCGCCCGACCCGGACCGCGTCCTCACGCGGGTGGCGGGCGCCCGGACGAGGCCCGCCCCGGCGGTGGGGCCGGGCCGGGAGCACCGCTTCGCGGGGCCGCACGTGCAGGGCACGGCGCTGGTGGTGGACGGGCGGGTGGCCCCCCTGATAGCCTTCGCCGGCGAGGCGCCAGGTGCCGGCGCACGTTGACAGATGGCGCCGGGACTGGCGAGAATCGACGCGCACGCCCGATGCCGCGCGGCAGCCAGCTCGAACGGCAGTGGCACCTGCTGCAGCTCATCGACCGCCCCGAAGGCGTGACGGTCGAGGATGCCGCCGCCGAGCTGGGCTGCCACGTGCGCACCATCTGGCGGGACGTCAACGTCCTCGAGCGGGTGCATTTCCCCATCTATCCCGACCGGGCCGGGGACGGCCACCGCACCGTGTGGCGGGTGAGCGAGAGCTTCCGGCGCCGCCTGCCGCTCCGGCTCACCCTGGCGGAGATCCTCGCGCTGCTCATGAGCCGGGACCTCCTCGCTTCCGCCGGCGCCACCGCCCTCGGTCCCGCGCTGACGGGCGCCCTCGACAAGGTCCGCGGCCTGCTGAGCAGGGACGCGCTGCAGCTCCTCGACGCCATGCGGGGGACCGTGGGCGCCCGCAGCGTCGGCGCCAAGCTGCAGCAGGCCGCGGCCGACCACATCGCGGCCATCCAGCGGGCCGTCCTGGACGGGCGCTCCCTCCGCATCCGCCACTACTCGGTGCAGCGTGACCAGGAGACGGTCCGCAAGGTCGATCCCTACCACGTCACCTACTACAACGGCGGCCTCTACCTGATCGCGTACTGCCACCTCCGGCGGGCCGTCCGGGTCTTCGCCGTGGAGCGCATCCGCGACCTGGTCACCCTGGCCGACCGCTTCCAGCGCCCGGCCGGCTTCGACGCCGAGAAGTACCTGAGGGACGCCTGGGGCATCGTGCGGGGCACACTGGTCCCCGTCCGCGTGGTGTTCGCCCGGGCGATCGCGCCGTACATCAAGGAGCGGCTCTGGCACCCGAGCCAGCAGTTCCGGTCGCTGCCGGACGGGCGGCTCGAGATGACCCTCGCCGTCGCCGACACCGAGGAGGTGCGCCGGTGGATCCTCGGCTGGGGGGCCCAGGCCGAGGTGCTCCAGCCCACCTCGATGCGCGAGGCGCTGCGGGAGGAGGCCCGGGCGCTGGCCGAGCGGCTGGAGCAGCAGGGACCGGC
>JBBIOF010000524.1:0-2539 GCA_037443505.1 Candidatus Rokuibacteriota bacterium | reverse complement strand
GCGAGGTCGCGCAGGGCGCTGACGGCCGTGTCCGTCAGCACCATGTCCGCGTCCCACTTGAGCGCGTACCGAGTGCGTACGTGCGCGAATGTCCAGTTGTAGAAGTACACGAGGCTGTGCAGCGAGGCCGCGGGCGTGGACTGGTGGGCGGAATCCGTGGCCGCGCATCCCGGAATCGAGGACAACGTCCGGCGCCTCGCCCGCGCGCTCGAGGCGGCCGGCGACGACGAGGTCGCGGCCCAGGGATACGCCCGCGCGCTGGAGCTGAACCCCTTCGACGGGGACGCGCGGATGGGGGCGGCGACCCTCGCCCTGCGGCGCGGCGACGCCGCCACGTTCGAGGCGCTGCTCAGCGAGACGCGGCAGTTCGCCGCGGCAGCCCCGGAGCTGGCCCCGTGGGTGATGGCGATGGAAGGGCTCCCCGCCGCGGCGCCGGCGACGGCATGAGTGGATCGCCGCTCGCCCGCCTGTTCCCCTGGACCCTGGGCGAGGTCCGGGCGTCACTCGCGGCCTGTCCACCAGAAGCGTTCCACGTCACCGGCCTACGGCTGGAGCGTCGCGGCCCCGACGCCTGGTGGGGCGACCTGCACGGCTACCGGGAGGACCTGGCGGCGCCGTTCACCTGGCTCGGCTTCCGCGTGCGGGCCCTTCCGGCCGGCCGGGGCTGGGAGGTGACGCTGCCGCCCTACCTGACGGACCTCGACGGCCGGTGGCGGGCCCTGGTCACCTCGGTCTTCAAGGCCGCGGCCGACGCCATCGCCGCCGACCGGGAGCGGTCGAAGGCGGGAGTGGTGGACGTCGGCATCGAGCTGCCTCCCCACGTGCCGCCCCGCGTCAAGGTCGGCGGCGACCGGATCACGCCGGGGGAGACGTTCACCGAGATCTGGGTGCACCACGCCAAGCGCTACCGCTTCGCCAGCGAGCACGCATCCGACCTCCGGGTGCTCGACGCGGGCTGTGGCGTGGGCTACGGCAGCCGGATGCTGGGCCGCGTGGCCCGGCGCGTGGTGGCCGTAGACCTCTCCCACGAGGCGGTCGCCTACGCCTCCCGCGCATACCGCGCGCCCCGGGTCACCTTCGCGTGCGCCGACGCGCGACACCTCCCCTTCGCCGGCGACGCCTTCGACCTGGTGTCCTGCTTCGAGGTGATCGAGCACGTGGAGGACCACGAGGCCCTCCTCGCCGAGATCGCCCGCGTGCTCCGTCCCGACGGCCGGCTCATCGTCAGCACGCCCAACAAGGTCTTCTACGAGCACCAGCCCGATCCCGACCACTTCCACCGGGGCCTGCTGACCCTCGACGAGTTCAGGCGACTGCTCGAGGCCCGCTTCGGTCAGGTGGAGCTGTGGTCCCAGCCGCGCCCGGCCGGCCTGGCCGAGGTCACCGACGAGTTCGAGATCCAGCCGGGCGCCGACGAGGGACAGGAGATGTTCGTGGCGGTGGCCACGGCTCCACGCCGGGCGCGTGGCACGGCGACACCGGTCCGCCCCGCGCACGTGGAGCAGGGGCCCCGCGAGGCGCAGCCGTCCGCCCGCCAGGCGCCCGCCGGGGAGGGAGGCGGGCTCAGGGTCCTCGTCTTCAACTGGCACGAGGCGTACCTCTCGATGCTGGCCCGCGTCGGTTTCGAGTGGCTGGTCGCCGCCTGGCACCGCCCCTGGAACACCGCCTCCCGCCCGCTGCCGTCCAACGCGCGGCTCGTGTCCGGCCTGGAGGAGGCCGAGGCGCTCGTGGCCGGAGGCGGCGTGGACCTCGTGCTCTGCCAGACCAGCTTCGATCTGGCCTGGCTCGGCGAGCGGCCGATCCCCCTCCTTTACCTCGCCCACAACCACCTGCTCAACGACGTGCCGCAGCGCGAGGCGCCGGCGGCCGAGACGCTGCGCCGGGCGGTCCGCGAGGCGCTGGAGCGGCGTCGCGGGCTGCTCGTGGCCATCTCCGAGATGAAGCGCGAGAGTTGGGGTCTCGAGGCCGTGGTGATCCCGCCCGGCATCGACGTCGCCGAGTACGGCGGCTACACGGGCGAGATCCCCGCCGCGCTGACGGTCGCGAACCTGCTCCGGGAGCGCGCCCACATGCTGGGGCACGCCGAGCTCGAGGCCGGGCTCGCGGGGCTGCCGTGGCGGGTGGTCGGGATCAACCCCGCCCTCGGCACCGGCGAGGCCCGCAGCTGGGACGACCTGAAGGCCGCGTACCGCTCCCACCGTCTGTACGCCCACGGCACCCGGTGGCCCTGGGAGGACGGCTACAACCTGGCGCTGCTGGAAGCCATGGCGACCGGCATGCCGGTGGTCACCTGGGCCAATCCCACGTCGCCGATCCGGGAGGGGCTGGACGGCTTCGTCGCGGAGGATCCCGAGGCCTTCGGCCACTGGGCGCGGCGCCTGCTGGACGACGCCGACCTCGCCCGGCGCATGGGCGAGCGCGCCCGCCGTCGCGTGGCCGAGTGCTTCCCCTTCGACGCCTTCGCAGAGCGCTGGCGGTCGGCCCTGACCCGGGCGGCCGACCCGGGCCGGCGCCCGGTGACCGCCCCCGCGCCCCCGGC
>JBBIOF010000523.1:0-2544 GCA_037443505.1 Candidatus Rokuibacteriota bacterium | reverse complement strand
CGGCCGGCCGTCACGCTGCCCACCACCTCGCCCGTGGAGAGCAGGAGCAGCGCGGCGCCGGCGAAGCCGGCCGCGGCCACGCCCCCCAGGGCGCGCCCGCCAGCCCGGCGCAGGAACGCCCTCAGCTCGTCCGCATAGAAGAAGCCCACCACCAGCACGAACAGCGGCGGCTCGAGCGTGACCAGCAGGACCGCGTCCAGGCGGTAGGCGCGGGTCGCCGCGTCCCAGCCGAAGCAGCTGGTGAGCACCCAGGTGGCCCACGGCCCCAGGGCGGGCCCCACGGCCAGGAAGAGCACCAGCAGGGTTCCCCAGCCGAGGGCGGCCAGCGCGACGACCGGGGCGAACAGCGGGTGGCGCAGCCAGCGGGTCACGCCCACCGCGCGAGCACGTCCAGCAGGACGCCCAGGAAGACGCCCAGCAGCCAGAGGTTGGAGGCGTGGAAGCTCGCCAGCGCCAGCCGGCGGTCGCCCGGGCGCCGCAGGAGCTGGAGGTTGCGCGCGACCAGGTAGGCGCTGGCCGCCACCACCGCCGCGCCGTACCGCCAGCCCAGCAGGCCCAGGGCCAGGGGCAGCGCCGCCGAGGCCAGCATCCCCACGGTGTTGACCAGGATCGAGCGGGCGGTGTGCGCCTCGCCCTTCACGGCCGGCAGCATGGGGATCCGGGCGCCGGCGTAGTCGTCCTTGTAGGCGATGGCCAGGCTCCAGAAGTGCGACGGGCTCCAGAAGAAGAGGACCGCGGCGAAGACGAGGGGCGGCAGGCACAGCTCCGGACGCGCCAGCGAGCCCCCGCTCAGGACGGCGAAGCTGCCCGCCAGCCCTCCGATGACCACGTTGAGCCAGGACCGGCGCTTGAGCCACACCGTGTAGACGACCACGTAGGTGAAGGCCCCGAGGAACACGTGGAGCGCCACCAGGGGATGGAGCGCCCAGGTGGCCAGCGCCACGGCCATGACGATGAGGCCCAGACCCAGCGCCACGACGTGCCACGGGTGGGTGATGCGTCCCGAGGGCAGCGGCCGGCTGCGGGTGCGCCGCATGCGCGCGTCCAGGTCGCGGTCCAGGTAGTGGTTCAGCGCGCCCGCGCCGGCGGCGGCGGCGAGGGTGGTGAGGAAGAGGAGCAGGAGGGCGCGGGGCGAGGGCGCGTCCCGCAGGGTTCCGAGGTAGCCCAGCACCGCCGCCATCCCGATGAAGGCGCCGATCCGCAGCTTGAGCGACTCGAGGTAGGCGGCGAGCACCTCATCCCTCCCGGGTCCGCCCCCGGAGGAGCGGCACCCCGATGTTCACGATGAACGCGAGCCCGCCCGCGATGGCCAGGACCGAGCCCGCGCCCATCAGGTTCATGGCGATCAGGGCCTGGGCGTCGGCCCAGGAGAAGCCGATGGTCTTGCGGGGCGCCCCGCGGCCGCCGGCCCAGTGCAGGCCGATCATGAGCCCGAGGAGCCCGAGCCCGTAGAGGTAGGGCTGGACCGTCGTGAGCCAGCGCCGCCAGGGCCGCCGGCCCGTCAGCTCCAGCAGGCCGGGCGTGAGCCCCATGTAGGCGAGCGTCACCGCGCCCACCATGCCGTGGTAGTGGGCGGGCACGCGGGTGTCCTGGTTGAAGCCGACCACGCCCATGATGCCGCCGATGGCGAACAGCGCGAAGCAGAGCGCCGTGCCCGAGAAGAGCGGGCTCGTCCACGGCAGGGGCCGCGGCGCGCGCCGGGCCGCCAGCACGGCGATGATGGCCAGCGGGAGCGTGGGCCCGCCCAGTCCGGCGAAGGTGATCCAGGTGACCACGCGATTAGTGAGCAGGGCCTCCGGCGGCCACACCAGGTAGACGGCGGCCGCCGCGGCCAGGAACGGCACGAAGGCCGCGAGGGCGCCGCGCCCCTCGCGCCGCTCGGCCGGGGCGCCCAGGGCGACGCCGGCGCAGACGATCCAGACGGCGATCATCCCCGCCGTGTTGACGAACTGGAAGATGTGGCCGGCGCCCCAGAAGAGGGCGCGGAGCTGGAGCTGGTAGGGCTGCCCGGTGTCGAGCCGCCACCAGGTGACCCCGAGGGTGGCGAGGCCCAGCACCATGGCCAGGGCCGCCACGGCGAGCGCCGTCGTCTCCATGGGCTCGGCCACGTGCCGCCGGCGGCTCCAGGCCGCCAGATAGGCGACCGCCTGGACGCTCACGCCCGCGAACGCCCCCACCAGCCCCCACCAGAAGAGCGGGTCGTCGATGACCGGGATGTAGTCGTTCAGGTAGGGGGTGCCCGAGGCGCGGAAGGCGGGCACGGCCATCAGCGCCGCGCCCGCGGCCGCCACGGCCCACCCGGCCCACGAGGGCGCCGCGGCCAGCGCGTAGCCCGACCGCCAGGCGGCGTACACCCACAGCACCCCCGCGAACGCCACGAACCAGACGGTCAGCGCGAACGTGACGTGGGAGACCAGCGCCAGGTGGAAGAGGTTCGCCGCGGACCCGAGGAGCTGGACGGCCGGCGTCCGCGCGAAGGCCACCAGGATGGCGAAGACGCCGGCGACGACCAGGGAGCCCAGCGCGAGTCCGAGCCAGGCGGTG
>JBBIOF010000522.1:0-2546 GCA_037443505.1 Candidatus Rokuibacteriota bacterium | reverse complement strand
GGGGGCGCCCGGAGTGCGCCCATCGGGTCAGCCGGCGGCGACGCGCTCGACCAGCCAGCGGGCGGTGCGCAGGAGGCGCGCGTCACCCTCGCGCGGCCCGACGAGCTGCACCCCGAGCGGCAGCCCGTTGCTGCCCTGCATGAGCGGCAGGCTCACCGCCGGCATCCCGCAGAGCGTCCAGATGGCGCAGAAGACAGGATCGCCCGTGGAGTCGAGTCCGGCCGGCGCGGTGCCGGGCGCCGCCGGAGTCAGGATGGCGTCGTACCGCTGCTCGAACAGCTCCTGGAAGCTCGCCACCATGGCAGGAACGCGGGCGAGGGCGCGCAGGTAGTCGTGGGCGCGCACCTCCCGGCCCCGCTCGATCCGCGCGCGCAGCGAGGCCGACAGGCGGTCGCGGCCCCGCTCCCACTCGCGCTGGAGGTTCACCGCCATCTCGGCCTCCATGATGGTCCGGTGCCACTGCCAGGCGTCGGCTGAGGACGGGAACAGCTCCACCTCCTCCACGCGGTCGCCCAGGTGCTCGACGAGCTCCCCGAAGGCCGCCCGCGTCTCCTCGTCGGCGCGCTCCCAGTGGGGCGTCTTCACGAAGGCGAGCATGGGCGGCAGCGGCGGCTCCTCCCCCGCCACCGCCACGAAGGGGATGCGGGCCCGCGGCCGGGTGTCGGGATCGCCCTCGTCGTGGCCCTGGAGCTGCTCGGCGAGGAGCGCCAGGTCGTCCAGGGTCCGCGCGAAGAGCCCCACGTGGTCCAGCGTGCGGGAGAGCGCCAGCATGCCCGAGCGCGGGATCAGCCCGTGGGTGGGCTTGAAGCCATAGACGCCGCAGAACGCGGCCGGGCGGACGGTCGAGCCGCTGGTCTGGCTGCCCAGCGCGAGCGGCACCATCCCCGCGGCCACGGCGGCCGCCGAGCCGCTGGAGGAGCCGCCCGGCGTGCGGGTGGGGTCGTGGGGGTTCCGGGTCTTGCCCGGGTGGAACGTGGCGAACTCCGTGGTGACGGTCTTGCCCATGATGACTGCCCCGGCCGCGCGCAGCCGGGCGACCACGGCCGCGTCCCGCGACGGTGTCCGCCCCGCGTGCAGGACGGACCCGTTCTCCGTGGGCATGTCGGCTGTGTCGAAGATGTCCTTGATGCCCACCGGCACGCCGTGCAGGGGCCCGAGGGGCCGCCCCCCGAGGCGCCAGTCGTCGGCCGCCCGCGCCTGCGCCAGGGCGTGGTCCGGGTCGAGGAACGCCCAGGCCTGGACCCGCGGCTCCTCCTCCCGGGTGCGCGCCAGGCAGGCCTCCACCAGCTCCGTGGCGCTCACGACGCCGTCGCGGATCAGCCGAGCCGCCTCGGCGGCCGACGCCCAGTGCAGGTTCGTGAGGTCCATGGCGGAGACCCGGCCGGCCGGCGGCGCTCAGCCGCCGTAGAGGAACTCGGGCAGCCAGAGCGTCATGCCCGGCCAGATGTACATGAACACCAGGCAGATGATCACGATGATCATGTACGGCATCATGCCGGCGAAGATCTGGTTGAGCGTCACGTGCTTGGGTGAGACGCCCTTGAGGTAGAACGCCGACATCGCCACGGGCGGCGAGAGGAACGCGGCCTGGAGGTTCACGGCCACCATGGTACCGAACAGGATGGGGTCGATCTGGAAGTGGCTCAGCAGGGGGATGAAGATCGGGACAAAGATGACGATGATCTCCGTCCACTCCAGCGGCCAGCCCAGGAAGAAGATGATGAGCTGGGCCATGATCATGAATCCCAGCGGGGACAGGTTCATCCCGAGCACCCACCGCTCCACCAGCCCCTGGCCTCCGTGGAGGGCGAACACGGCCGAGAACAGCGCGGAGCCGATGAACAGCCAGCACACCATCGCCGTGGTCTTGGCCGTGAGGAAGACCGACTCCTTCAGGTTCATGCGAAGTTCCGCGGACAGCCGGAGGTTCCAGAGCCCCGGGATCACCGCACCCGCAAGGGTCCCACCGATCGAGCCCGCCACCAGCAGAGAGGCCCACGGCTCGTTCTTCCACCACCCGAGCCCGACGCCGAGCACGAAACCCGCCAGGCTCCACCACCAGACCTGGCGCGGGTACTTCGCCATGACGGCCAGGTAGAACGCGCCCAGCGCCCCGATGGCGGCCGACTCCGTCGCCGTGGTGATGCCGAAGAGGATCACCGCCAGCACGACCACCGTGAGCACGCCCAGCGGAACCACCGAGACGATCAGCTCCTTGAGGATCTCCAGCTGCTCGCCGTCCATCCGCCAGAAGTAGATCAGCAGCAGCACGCCCGACAGCGCCGCCAGGCCCCAGAACCAGGGGTAGAAGTGCGCCGGGACATGTCCCGTCGGCTCCGCGGTCGAGGGCGCCGCCTGGACTGGAGATCCCAGCCGCTCGGGGGGACCCGCCTCCGCCGAGGCGGGGCGGCCAGGCTCCGCCTCCGGCGTGCCGATGCCCAGCTCCTCCGGCTTCTCCGGCTCGGCCTCTCCCGCCAGCCCCAGCGGCGCGGGGCCGGCCTCCGCAGGCGCCTCGGTGGCCGACGGGACCGCCGGCGCGCCCGGTG
>JBBIOF010000521.1:0-2555 GCA_037443505.1 Candidatus Rokuibacteriota bacterium | reverse complement strand
GCATCGCAGGGTACTCCATGAATCCCGTCAAACTATTTTCCGAGACTCATTAGGCGGAGTGGACGTCGGCCGCCTCGTCGCCCGAGCCGCCAGGCTCCATCCCGACCGCGAGGCGGTGGTCGCCGGCCGGATCCGCCGCACGCTGGCCGAAGTCGACGAGCGCGCCAACCGGCTGGCGAACGGCTTGCTCGGGCTGGGGCTCGGCCGCGCCGACCGCGTGGCCGTCCTCCTCGGCAACTGCGCGGAGTACATGGAGATCGACTTCGGCCTGGCCAAGGCCGGGCTGGTCCGGGTGGCGCTGAACGCCCGGCTGGGCCCGGCCGACCACGGCGTGGTGCTCGAGGACGCCCAGGTCTCGGCGGTGCTGTACGGCGGCCAGTTCGCGGCCGTCGCCCACGAGCTCCGCCCCCGGTTCCCCGACATCGCGCACTGGATCGAGGTGGGCGGGCCGGACGGCGGCTACGAGAAGTGGCTGGCCGCACAGCCGGCCGGGGAGCCGCCGGTCGTGAGCGGCCCGGACGACCTCTGCTCGATCTTCTACACGTCGGGGACCACGGGCCGCCCGAAGGGCGTCATGCACACGCACCGGGTGATTGCGCGGGTCGCCGTGAACCTCCTGCTCGACGCCCTGGTCATCGGCCCCGCCGACCGCGTGCTCCTGCTCCAGCCCTTGAGCCACGGCAGCGGGTTCTTCATGCTGCCGGCCTTCCTCCGCGGCGCCTGCTCGGTGATCCTCGACCGCTTCGACCCCGAGGAGGTGGTGGCCACCTGCGCCCGGGAGGGGATCACGGTGATCAAGCTGATCCCCACCATGCTGGTCAAGCTCCTCGACGGGACCCGGGCGGCGGCGGCCGACCTGGGCCGGGTGCGGTCCATCATCTACGGCGCCTCGCCCATGCCGGTCGAGAAGCTCAGGGAGGCCATCGAGCGCTTCGGCCCCGTCCTCGTGCAGATCTACGGCCAGGCGGAGGCGCCGGTCACCATCACGGTGCTGCCGGCGGAGGACCACCGGCCTGGCGGGACGGAGACCGAGGTGCGCCGGCTGGGGTCGGCGGGACGCCCCTTCGTGTCGGTAGACGCACGGGTGCTGGCGCCGGACGGCCGGACCGTGGCCGCGGGCGAGATCGGCGAGGTGGTCGTGCGCGGCGACCACGTGATGGCCGGCTACTGGCGGCGGCCGGATCTCACGCCCGAGGTGCTGCGGGACGGCGCCGTCTGGACGCGCGACATGGCCACGGTGGACGAGCGCGGCTACATCTACCTCCTGGGGCGCCGCGACGAGATGATCATCAGCGGCGGCTTCAACGTGGCCCCGCGCGAGGTGGAGGACGTGCTCCACCGCCACGCGGCCGTCTCCGAGGCCGCAGTGGTCGGCGTCCCACACCCCACGTGGGGGGAGGCGGTGCACGCCTGCGTGGCGCTCCGGCCCGGCGCCTCGGTCACGGAGGGCGAGCTGCTGGAGTTCTGCCGGCCGCTGCTGGGCTTCCGCCGCCCGCGGGGGATCACCTTCCTGCCCGCGCTCCCGCGGAACCCGTACGGCAAGGTGCTCCGGCACGAGCTGCGGAAGCTGCTGGGCGCCCGCCCGCGCCCCGGAGCCGAGCCGTGATCCCGGTCTTCCAGCACGGGGCGGGCACCCGGATCGTCTTCGCGCCGGACGGCCTGGACCGGCTGGAAGCGGAGGTGGACGGGCTGGGAGGCACGAGGGTGCTCCTGGTCTGCGGCCGGACGGTGCGCGGGAGCGAGGCGTTCGATGCCGTGCGGCGGGCCCTGGGGGCGCGGGTGGTGGACGTGTTCGACGCGGTGGTCCCGCACTCCTCGCCCGAGATCGTGGACGCGGGCGTGGACCGGCTGCGGGCGGCCCGGGCCGACGCGGTGGTGTCGCTGGGCGGAGGGAGCGCCATCGACACGGCCAAGGCGATGATCCTGCTGCACGCCGAGGGCGGCACGCTCGACGACCACCGCGTGCGCTTCACGCCTCCCGACACCATCGCCTACCGGACGTACACGCGTCCCATGCTGCCACACCTGGCGATCCCCACCACCCTGTCCGGCGCCGAGGTGAACGCCGGCGGCGGTATCCGCGCGCCCGGGCGCCGCGTGAAGGTGGTCTTCTCGGCGCCGCAGCTCGCCCCGCGCGTGGCGTTCCTGGCACCGCGCCTGGCCCGGAGCCTGCCGCCCGGCCTGACGGCCGGCTCGGGGATGAACTGCCTCGCCCACGGCGTCGAGGCGCTCTACTCGCGGACGCGGCAGCCCATCGCCGACGCCCTGGCGCTCGGCGCCATCGCGCGCCTCGGCGAGTGGCTGCCCCGGGCGGTGAGGGCGCCGGAGGACGAGGAGGCCCGGGGCCACCTGCTCGTGGCGTCGGCCATGGCCGGTCTCGCCCTCAGCAGCGCGAAGGTGTGCGTCCACCACGCGATGTGCCACGTGCTCGGCGCCCGCTACGGCATCCACCACGGCCTGGCCAACGCGGTGGTGCTACCCCACGCCATGGCGTTCAACCGGCCCGCCGCCGAGGAGCCGCTGGCCCAGGCGGCTCGCGCCCTGGGCCGCCCGGC
>JBBIOF010000520.1:0-2557 GCA_037443505.1 Candidatus Rokuibacteriota bacterium | reverse complement strand
CGGCACCCCGCCCCCCGCGGGCGTCGCGCAGGACGGCGCCGCCAGGCCGGTGACGCCGGAGATGCTGGCGGGCATGCTCCAGGCGGCCCGGTCCGCGCTCCTCGCCGGCCGCTATGGCGAGGCCATCTCGGCCTACCAGGCCATCCTCAAGCGCGACCCGAAGAACGTGGACGCCCTCACCCACCTCGGCCTGATCGTGGCCATCGGCGGCCACGCCGACAGCGCCCTGGAGACGTTCGACCGCGCGCTGGCCATCGACCCGGACTACGCGCCCGCCCTGCTCTACCGGGGCCAGGTCCTCTACGAGGCCAAGCGGGACACGGCGGGCGCCGTCGAGGCGTGGGAGCGGTTCCTCAGGGTGGCGCCGCCGGGCGAGGACCGCGAGCGGGTGCAGCGACTGATCGCGGAGGCGCGGGCGCGGAAGTAGGCGTCAGGGGCGGGCCCGCGACCGCTCCAGCGAGAGCGGCAGCGCCAGCACCTCGTCGCCGCCGTAGCTGATCACCGGCCACCGCCAGCGCACCAGCACGCGCAGCGCACCCTCCTCCTCGAGGACGACCACGTGACCGTCGTCGATGCGGACCCCGGCGTCGGCCGCCCGCCGCAGGATGGCATCGCGCACCGGCAGCGCCCCGGTCCGCCCCTGGTCCTGCAGCGCCTGCTCCACCACGTCCGACATCCGGAAGTAGGACCACGCGGCCATCGCGCCCGTGTAGAAGGTGTAGAAGAACGCCAGCGCCAGGAAGACGGCGCCGAAGAACCTCACCGGCCCCGGTCCTCCGCGACCGTGTGCACCCAGATCTTCCCGGCCGCCGGCAGCCCCAGGGTGATGGTCTGACCGTCCCCCGCGGTGGTGATGGTGCCCGCCCACGGCGCCACCTCCACGATCCTCAGGCGGCGCCCCGGTCGGACCTCGTTGCGCCAGAGGTACTCCAGCAGCTTCCGGTCCGCCTCCGCCTCCTCCGTGATGCGCTCGACCGCCACCACCGTCCCCTCGCGGGCCTCCGCCAGGGGGAACAGCTCCACGCGCGGCGGGCGGGCCATGCCCGGGATGGGGTTGCCGTGGGGACAGGTGCTCGGCATGCCGAGCATCTCGGCCAGGCGCTCCTCCACCCGCGGCGACAGCGCGTGCTCGAGCCGGTGCGCCTCCTCGTGGGCGGCCGTCCAGTCGAGCCCCAGCGTGTCCGTGAGCCAGCGCTCCAGCAGGCGGTGGCGCCGGGCCATCACCTCCGCGATCTCGCGCCCCCGCGGCGTCAGCGCCAGCGACTTGCCCCGCCCCACCCGCACGTAGCCGCCCCGGGTGAGCCGCTGGATGGCCTCGGTGACGGTGGGCGCCGACACCCCCATGTGCTTGGCGAGCCGCGCGCCGATCACGGGCTTGTTGCTGCCGGCCAGGTCGTAGATGGCGGCCAGGTAGTCCTGGACGGAGGCGGTGGTCGGGGCTGCCCCGGATTTTAGGCTTGACGTCCTTGGCATATTAGGATTACCTAATCCTCAGCGTTCGGTGGCTGCTGCCAGTATAGCGTGGCCCCCGCGGAAAGGACAGTGACATGCGCACACCGCACCGCTTCGTGGTCTCCGCCGCCGCCCTCCTGGCCCTCGGGACCGCGGTCCTGGGGGCGCCGGCCCGGCCCGGCGCCGGGCCGGCCGAGGTGGTGGTGTACTCGGCCCGTCACTACGGCCAGGAGGCCGCCTTCGAGGCGTTCACGAAGAAGACCGGCATCGACGTCAAGGTGTTCAACGGCAACACGGGCGAGCTGTTCGAGCGGCTCCGGGCCGAGGGCGACCGGACGCCGGCCGACGTGCTGCTCACCGTGGACGCCGGCAACCTCTGGAACGCCGCGCGCGCGGGCCTCCTCTCCCGCGTGGACTCCCCGGAGCTGGTCCAGAACGTCCCGCCCCACCTGCGCGACCCCGAGCACCGCTGGTTCGGCCTCACCGTCCGCGCCCGGACCATCGTCTACAACACCCGGAAGGTCAGGCCGTCGGAGCTCACCACCTACGAGGCCCTGGGCGACCCCCGCTGGAAGGGCCGGCTCTGCCTCCGGCCGTCGAGCTACATCTACACCCAGTCGCTCCTGGCCACGATGATCAAGCGCCACGGCGAGGCGCGCACGGAGGAGATCGTCCGCGGCTGGGTGGCCAACCAGCCGGTCCTGATCAACAGCGATACCAAGATCCTCGAGGCGATCGCGGCGGGCCAGTGCGACGTCGGGATCGCCAACCACTACTACCTGGCCCGCCTGCTGGCGAAGGATCCCGCCTTCCCGGTGGCGCCGTTCTGGGCCAACCAGCGGACGACCGGCACCCACGTGAACGTCTCGGGCGCCGGCGTGACCGCCCACGCCCGGAACCGCGCCGGGGCCGTCAAGTTCCTCGAATTCCTGTCGAGCCCCGAGGCCCAGCAGCTCTTCGCCGACCTCTCGTACGAGTACCCGGCCAACCCGCAGGCCGGCGTGAACAAGCTGGTCGCGGCCTGGGGCCGGTTCAAGCAGGACGACATCAACGTCGCCGCCGCCGGCGAGTTCCAGGCGGCCGCCGTCCGGCTCGCCGACCGCGT
>JBBIOF010000519.1:0-2566 GCA_037443505.1 Candidatus Rokuibacteriota bacterium | reverse complement strand
GCCGCGGCGGAGGCGACGACCCGGCGCTCCGGCGCCCGCCCCACCGGGCACCGGCCTCTCGTGGTGGGCGTGGACGGCGGCTGCTGGCTCAACCGCCGCGGCTACGGTCGCTACGCGCGGAGCGTGCTCCGGGCCCTGGCGGCCCGCGACGACGGTGACCGGTACCTGGTCCTCGCCGACACCGCGACGGCGGGTGCCGGAGACCTGCCGGGCGGGTTCAGGACCGTGGCGGTGCGGACGCGGCCGCCGACGGAGGCCGCCTCCGCCAGTGGCCGGCGGAGCGTTCCCGACCTGCTCCGCATGGGGTGGGCCGCGGCCCGGCAGCCGCTCGACGTCCTCTACTTCCCCTCGGTCTACACCTTCTTTCCGCTCTGGCGGCCGGTGCCCGCCGTGGTGACGATCCACGACGTGATCCCCGAGCGCCACCCGGCGCTGGTCTTCGGCAGCCGCCGCAACGCCCTGTTCTGGCGGCTGAAGCTCGCGGTGGCGCTCCGGCAGGCGCGGCTGATCGTGACCACCTCGGACCACGCGCGCGACGGCATCGCCGAGCGCCTCCGCGTGCCGCGCGAGCGGATCCGCGTCGTCATCCAGGGCACCCACCCGGTGTTCCGCCGGCTGGCCTCGCCCCGCGAGCCCGCGGACCTCCTGCCTGACCTGGGCCTGCCCCGCGGAGTCCGCTACCTGCTGTACGTCGGGGGCCTGAGCCCGCACAAGAACGTGGGCTCCCTGGTGGAGGCCTACCGCCGGGTGGCGGGCGAGCCGGCCCTGGCCGAGGTTGCGCTGCTGCTGGTGGGGGACCACACCCACGACTCGTTCCTGTCCGCCTACGACGCGCTCCGGGACCAGGTGGAGCGCGGCGGCCTCGGCAGCCGCGTGCGCTTCACGGGCTTCGTCCCCGACGAGGCCCTCGTGGACCTCTACAACCGCGCCGAACTGGTCGTCCTGCCCTCGCTCGAGGAGGGTTTCGGGTTGCCGGCATTCGAGGCCGCCGCGTGCGGGACGCCGGTCGTCGTGAGCGATGTGGGGCCGGCCGCGGCCCTGCTGGGGAGCGCGGCCCGGGCCTTCCCGCCGCGGGACACGGAGGTGCTCGCCGGAATCCTCCGGGAGCTCCTCCTCAGCCCCGAGCGTTGCCGCGCCATGGGGGACGAGGGGCTCCGGAGGGCGGCCCGGTTCACCTGGGACCGGGCCGCCGCCGAGGTGCACGACCTCCTCCACGAGGCCGCCGGGGCCTGACGGCGGCGCTCGCGGGCCCGGCACGTCCGGAGGAGCCCGTGACCGCTCCTGCTACCCGCCCTGACCCATTTTCGGAGGGGCGCCGGCCGGGCCCCGCCGAGGGCCTCACGGGGCCGTTTCGGCACGACCGGTCGCCCTGCCGGCCAGGGGCGCGACCGGGCACGCTTTCCCGTCACGCGCCGGAATTGCGCGCCGCCCCGCGAAGCGATTGCGCGGCTTGGCATGGCGCTTGTACTCCTTGCGCGCGAAACGGGGGCACGATCCATGGAACTTCAAGAGCTTTCGCGCACCGAGGGGCTGTCGATCCAGGACCCGGCGCCGCCGCCGAACGCCGCGTTCCCCTACATCGTGGGCGAGTCCCCGCGGATGCGGGAGATCTACGAGATCATCAACAAGGTCGCCCGGGTGGACGTCAACGTCTCGATCTTCGGGGAGAACGGGACCGGCAAGGAGCTGATCGCCCGCGCCCTCCACCACTCCGGGCGGCGGCACAACCAGCCCTTCGTGGCGCTGGACTGCGCCTCCATCCCCGAGGGCCTGATGGAGAGCTACCTGTTCGGCCACGTGCGCGGCGCCTTCACGGGCGCCGTCTCCACGCGGCAGGGCGTCTTCGCGCAGGCGCACGGCGGCACGCTCTTCATGGACGAGATCGGGGAGATGCCGCTGCACCTGCAGGCCAAGCTGCTCCGGGTCATCCAGACCCGCGAGTTCACCATGGTGGGCGGCAGCTACCCGCAGCGGGTGGACGTCCGGCTCATCACCTCCACGAACCGCGACCTGCAGAAGATGGTGCGCCAGGGCACGTTCCGCGAGGACCTCTACTACCGCATCGCGGTCGTCCAGCTCGAGCTGCCGCCGCTCCGGGAGCGCCGCGAGGACATCCCGCTCCTGGTCGCCCACATGCTCCGGCAGTTCGCCCGCGAGTACCGGAAGGACGTCCGCGGGCTCACGGCCCGGGCGATGGAGGGGCTCCAGGCGTACCCGTGGCCGGGCAACGTGCGCCAGCTCCAGAACAGCATCGAGCAGGCGGTGGTGCTCGCCGAGGGCGACCTCCTGGACCTCGAGCACTTCCCCGCGCTGGCCTCGCGCCAGGCGCCCGAGGCGGCCCCGGCGGTCCGGCCCGGGCTGAGCCTGCGCGAGGTGGAGAAGCAGTACATCCTGGACACGCTGGAGCGGATGAACTGGAACCGCTCGAAGGCGGCCCGGGCGCTCCGCATCAGCCTGCGCGGGCTGCAGTACAAGCTCAAGCGCTACGTGGAGGAGGACGGGATCGAGCGCGTGCTGCCCCCCGACCGGGCGCGCGGCATCGCCAGCTGACGGCGCGGCGGCCCCC
>JBBIOF010000518.1:0-2567 GCA_037443505.1 Candidatus Rokuibacteriota bacterium | reverse complement strand
CGCGCGAGGCCGGGGCGAGCAGCCCACGGCGGGGCGACCGCGCCGCCCCGCGACGCCGGTCTGCATGGGTCGGATGCGCCAGGCTCGTGCGTCGAGCGGCCCCCTGCGAGGGCCCCGGCGCCTGGCCCCGTTCTCGCATGTCCGCTCCGGAGACCCGGCAGCGGCCGCACACTCAGGGGGAGGACGCCATGGCGAAGGACTCGCTGACGATCACCGACAACCGGACCGGGAAGTCCTACGAGGTGCCCATCGTGGACGGCGCGATCCGGGCGATGGACCTCAGGCAGATCAAGACCGGGCCCGAGGACTTCGGCCTCCTCTCGTACGACCCGGCCTTCATGAACACGGCCTCCACCCGGAGCGCCATCACCTTCATCGACGGCGACCGGGGCATCCTCTGGTACCGCGGCTATCCCATCGAGCAGCTGGCGGAGCACGCGAGCTTCCTCGAGGTCGCCTATCTCATCCTGCACGGCGAGCTGCCCACGGCCCGCGCCCTCGAGGAGTGGGTGTGGCAGATCACGCACCACACGTGGGTCCACGAGAACGTGAAGAAGTTCATGGACGGCTTCCACCCGGACGCCCACCCCATGAGCATGCTCATCTCCTCCGTGGCCGCGCTCAGCACCTTCTACCCCGACGCCAAGGTCAACCGCGACGCCGAGCAGCGCCAGCTGCAGATCGTGCGCCTGATCGCCAAGATGCCCACGCTGGCGGCCTTCGCCTTCCGCCACAGCCTGGGCCGCCCCTACGTCTACCCCGACAACGACCTCTCCTACGCCGGCAACTTCCTCAACATGGTCTTCAAGATGACGGAGGTGAAGTACAAGCCGGAGCCCGCGCTGGAGCGCGCCCTGGACGTGCTGTTCACGCTACACGCGGACCACGAGCAGAACTGCTCCACCAACGCCATGCGGAGCGTGGGCTCGTCCGGCGTGGACCCGTACTCCGCCGTGGCCGCCGCCTGCGCGGCCCTGTACGGCCCCCTGCACGGCGGGGCCAACGAGGCGGTGCTCCGGATGCTCCGGTCGATCGGGTCCACCGCCCGCATCCCGGAGTTCGTCCGCCAGGTGAAGGCCGGCGAGGCCAAGCTCATGGGGTTCGGACACCGGGTCTACAAGAACTACGACCCCCGCGCCCGGATCATCAAGCGCATCGCCGACGAGGTGTTCGCCGCGACGCGGCCGAGCCCGCTGCTGCCCATCGCGCTGGAGCTGGAGCGGATCGCGCTGCAGGACGACTACTTCGTCACCCGCAAGCTCTACCCGAACGTGGACTTCTACTCGGGCCTGATCTACGAGGCCATGGGCTTCCCCGTGGAGATGTTCCCCGTGCTCTTCGCCATCCCTCGCACCGCCGGCTGGCTCGCCCAGTGGCAGGAGATGCTGGGGGACCCGGAGCAGAAGATCGCCCGCCCGCGGCAGATCTACACCGGGCCCGCCCGGCGCGACTTCGTGCCCCTGGGGCGCCGCTGATGAGCGCCTACCGCTTCGACCGGGCGCCCGTACGCGTCTACTGGGAGCTCACCCGGGCCTGCGACCTGGCCTGCCGGCACTGCCGGGCGGAGGCGATGCGGGACCGCTCGCCGGACGAGCTGACCACCGCGGAGTGCGAGCGGGCGCTGGCCGACCTGGCGGCGGCCGGGTCGCCGCCGCCCCACGTGGTCTTCACCGGCGGCGACCCCATCAAGCGCCCGGACCTCCTGCCCCTGGTGCGGCACGCGGTGGCCCTGGGGCTGCCGGTGTCCGTGGCGCCGAGCGCCACCGTGGGCGTGAGCCGGTCGCTCGTGGACGAGCTCCAGCGTGCCGGCGTGAGCGCCATGTCGCTCAGCATCGACGGGCCGTCCGCCGCCCAGCACGACGGGCTGCGCGGCGTGCTGGGGTGCTTCGGCTGGACCCTGGCCGCGGCCCAGCGCATCGTGTCGGCGGGCATCCCGCTGCAGATCAACACCCTGGTGAGCGCGGAGACCGAGCCCCACCTGGACGAGATCGCCAAGCTGGTGGCGCGCCTCGGCGCCTCGCGGTGGAGCCTGTTCTTCCTCATCAACGTGGGCCGCGGGCGCGTGCTGCGCCCCATCACCCCGGCCGAGTGCGAGCGGCGCCTGCGGTGGCTCGCGGCCCAGGCGCCGGCCTGGCCCTTCACGGCCACCACCACCGAGGCGCCCCACTTCCGCCGGGTCGTCGTCCAGGCCATGCGCGCGGCGGGCCGCGGGGGCGAGGAGATCCAGGCGAGCCCGGTGGCCCGGGGCTTCGGCATCCGCGACGGCAACGGGATCATGTTCATCGCCGCCAACGGCGACGTCACCCCGTCCGGCTTCCTGCCGCTGGTGGCGGGCAACGTGCGGCGGGCGGGCCCCCTCGGGATCTACCGGGACAGCCCCCTGTTCCGCTCGCTGCGCGACCCGGCGCGCTTCGACGGGCGGTGCGGCGCCTGCAGCTTCAAGTTCGTGTGCGGCGGCTCGCGGGCCCGGGCGTGGGCGGCCACTGGCGACGTCCTGGGCGAGGACCCGCTCTGCGCGTGGCAGCCGGAGCCGGCGGCGGTCCCGGCGTGACGCCGCGCTAGCTCGC
>JBBIOF010000517.1:0-2569 GCA_037443505.1 Candidatus Rokuibacteriota bacterium | reverse complement strand
GCGGGGTTGGCGTTCTGACATGACCGTCGTCAACTTAATTCACGAGAGTCATTAGTCCAGTCATGGAGCGCCGACGCTCTTCTGGGGGGAACTGGATGAAGAGGACGACGCGTTGGGGAGCCGTGGCCACCACCCTCCTGGCCGCCTGGGTGTGGGGGCTGAGCACATTGCCCGGCGGCACTGGCAGTGCCCGCGGTCAGAGCGGCGACCGCATGGTGGGCCCGGCCGGGAGCGCGGGAACCCGGCGCGGCTCGGGTGCGAGCGGGCACGGCGAAGCGGCCGGGCATGGTGACCATGGATCGCACGGTGCTGGCGGTCACGGCCAGCGCGGCTCGGGGGCCGGGGCCGACCCGGGGGGCCACGGGTCGCGGGAGATGGAGCCGGGTCGCGGAAGGGGTGGTGCCGGCTCCGGTGATGGCACGCCTCGAGGTGGGCCGAACGCTCCACACGGGGGAGCGCCGGGGCATGTGCACGCGACCACACCGCGCGAGTACGCCGGGGCCCACCTGGCCGCGAGCGCGTGGATGGACCCGGCGCTCATGACCCGCGGCAGGGAACTCTACGCCGCGAAGTGTGCCGTCTGCCATGGGAGCGAGGGCGACGGGCAGGGGCCGGCGGCCGCCGGGTTGCCCGTCAAGCCGCCGGACTTCAGGGACGCACGGATGGTGAACGAGATGGCCGGCAACTACTGGTTCTGGCGCGTCAGCGAGGGCGGGCTGGCCGAACCGTTCAAATCGCAAGGCTCGGTCATGCCGGCGTGGAAAAGCGAGCTGTCCGTCGAGGACCGCTGGGCGGTCATCGCCTACCAGCACGCATTCTCGGGGCATCGCGGCCCGCACGTGACCTCCGAGCACCCGGAGATGCTGCGGAGCGGATCGGCGGCCACGGCCTCGACGCCCCGGGGCAGGCCGCCCCGGGCGCGGCACGGCGGCCACGACGGTCACGGCGACCAGGCCGGCCGCTCGGATGCCGGAGGGGGCGGGAGTCCGTAGCCACAGGGTGTGCGTGGAGCTCCGAGGTGACGGCGCTCCGGGTGCTCATCGTCCTGTTGGCGGCCCTCGTCCTCGTGCTCTGCGGGGGTAACAGCGAGGCCGGGCACGTCAGTGCGAGGAGCGCTGTGGCATCCGCGCGGCCACGAGCGGCGCGCCGGCGAGGAACCCGGTCACGCGGCCGGCGATCCCTGTCGTTCTCCCGGCTCTCTTCACATGGCCGGCGCCATCGTTGGCGGCGTGGCTGACTGCTCCTCCATCCGCTGCCGGCCGCGCTCCGCGCGCAGCCCGCAGTCGGGCTCCTCCGCGCCCGGGACGTCGAACGGCCTGATATCACGTTCGAACGTTCAACCTGCGCACGAAGGAGGTCTGTGTCCACGAGAGGAAGGGCGACGTTCGTCGCGGTGATGCTGGTGGCCCTCACCGCTGGCGCTGGCGCCGGCTGGGCGCACGAGACCGGCGAGGCCCAGGCGCCACGCGCCGGCGAAATCCAGGCGCTGCGCGCGGACGAGGTGCCGCAGGCGGCGCGTGGCGAGGACGCTCACGCGCCTCGCGGCCAGGACGTCCAGGCGCAGCGTAGCGACGCGATACCGCAAGCGCCGCTGGTACGTGCTGACCAGGTGGCCCCGGCGCTGGCCGGCCCCGTACGCCTCGCTGAAGCTGGGAAAGTGGCGTCGCAGCGCACGAATCGCGCTGGCGCCCGGCTCGCGCGTGAGCGCCACGATCGGCTGGGCGTCGCTCCAGCGGATTCTCGTGCCCCGGTAGATCGCCAGCAACTCCTCCGACGTGAGGCCGTCGTCCGCGACCCCGGGATGAGTCGTGAGGACGAGCGCTGTTCGACGAGCAACCACATGAGCGCGAAGGCGAGGAGGCTTCGAGGCAGTGATGGAGGTGACGATCGGCCACCGACTCCTGAGCGCGAGGTCAGCGCCGCGGGCGGCACCGTCAGCCCTCTCAACGCACGAGGCGCACGGTCTCGTCGAGCGCGGACCGGGCAACGACCGGGTCGGCGGCGAGCCAGACGAGCGTGGCGCCGCTGCGGTAGAAGTAGTGGATCTGTCCCAGCCCGACCGCGGAGTAGAGGGTGAGGCCTCGGTGCTCTCGGGTCTTCAGGTGGAAGAACGCTCCTTCGGCATTGGAGGCGCCACGCTCGATTCCCTCGACCATTCTCGATAACTGCCAGCGGGCGATGGGGTCGACGTACGCCTGGGTGACGTAGAGCATCGCCACCGCATTGCCGCGCTGGTAGTGCGCGACGAAGCCATCCCGGGAGGGAATCTTCCTCCGGTGCAGGCGCGCGATTTCCTTCAGCGCCTCCTCGCCCCGGAGTGTGTGCGTCAGCGGCAACCCGCCCAGCGAGGCGGGCACGTCGGGCAGGGCGCCGCAGGCGGCGAGCAGGAGCGCCAGCGCCAGCAGGGGCCCGGCGCGGGCGCAGCGACGGGCACCGATCGTCAGTGCCGGGGCGGCCGCGCCTATCCCTCGTCCCCCGTCACCGCGCCCATCTGCCGTTCACGAGCCGCCGCCTAGCTAAAGAATCTCGTCTAATAGGGTTATGATCACGTTCACGTTAGAGCGTCAAG
>JBBIOF010000516.1:0-2569 GCA_037443505.1 Candidatus Rokuibacteriota bacterium | reverse complement strand
GGTCGAGCGCGACGGCGGCGGTGGGCAGCTCCACGGTGGGCAACGCTCCGCCGCCCACCTGGGCCCGCTCCTCCACCACGGTCGCGCGCAGGCGCTCCCGGACCTCCGGCGCCAGGGACCGCAGGACGCGGTGGGCCCTCCGCCGGACGGAGGCCACGGGCTCGGTCAGGAGCCTGAGCGTCGGGACGCTCGCGAGGGCCCGGCCCGCGTCGTAGGCGTAGAGCGTGGCCTCCAGCCCGGCCAGCGTCAGCTTGTCGATGCGAAGCGCCCGGTTGAGCGGATTCCGCTCGAGGCGGCCCACCAGGTCGCGCCGGCCCACCACGATGCCCGCCTGGGGGCCGCCCAGCAGCTTGTCCCCGGAGAACGTCACCAGGTCCACGCCGGCGCCCACGACCTCCTGGACGGTGGGCTCGTGGGGGAAGCCGTGGGGACGGAGGTCGACCAGCGAGCCGGACCCGAGATCCTCCATCACCGGGATCCCCCGCTCCCGACCGAGGGCCACCAGCTCCCGGGAGGAGACCTCGGCGGTGAAGCCCACCACGCGGTAGTTCGAGGTGTGGACCTTGAGCAGCAGCGCGGTGGCCGGGCCGATCGCCTCCGCGTAGTCGCGCGGGTGGGTGCGGTTGGTCGTGCCGACCTCCCGGAGCACCGCCCCGCTGCGGCGCATGATGTCGGGGATCCGGAACTCGCCCCCGATCTCGATCAGCTCCCCGCGAGAGACCACGACCTCGCGGCCGTGGGCCAGCGTCTCCAGGGCCAGCAGGACCGCGGCCGCGTTGTTGTTGACGACCAGGGCGTCCTCGGCGCCCGTCAGGCGCCGCAGCAGGGCCTCGACGTGGGAGTACCGGGAGCCCCGCTCCTTGGAGGCGAGGTCAAGCTCCAGGTTCGAGTACTGTCCGCCGACCTGGACCAGCCGCTCGAGGGCCAGCGCGGGGAGCGGCGCCCGCCCCAGGTTGGTGTGCAGCACGACCCCGGTGGCGTTGACGACAGGGCGGAGGGAGAAGGCGCCGGTGCGGGTGATCGCCGCCGCCACGGCCGCCGCCAGCGCCTCGGCATCGGCGGGCGGCTCCGCGCCGGCCAGGACCCGCCGCCGGCCCGCGTCGAGCACCTCGCGCACCGTGGCGAGGAGCCTGGGCCGGGGGATGTCGCGCACCTCGGGCCGCCCGGCGAGATGCCGGAGGAGCCGGTCCACCGAGGGCAGGGCCCGGAGCGCCGCGGTGCGGTCAACCATCGGCCAGGGCGGCCTCCACCCGCTCCCGGACCCGGGCGATCACCTCCTGGGCCTCGTGGCGCCAGACGTGCGCCGGCCAGGGGCCGCCGGCCGCCTGACCCGCCCGCCGCACCGCCTCCTCGGTCAGGCCCGCCCACAGCTCGTCCAGGTCGCTGCGCGAGAGGTTCTGGCCACGAAGGGCCCGGGCCCAGTCGGCGGCCAGGGCGTCGATGAGCCGATCCCGCTCGGCGGCCAGCCGGCGGGCCTTCCGGACCAGGTCGGCCAGGCGCTGGGACATGCCCTACTCCCCCACCAGCTCCCGGACGCTGTCCAGCAGGTTCGCCTCGAACCGCCCGGTGGACGCGCACTGGTAGACGGGGGTCGGCCGCAGCTTGCCGGAGGTGCCCCGGCGATGGGCGTGCGTCCGCATCTTGGCGTTGACCTGCACCCGGGTCGTCCGGCCGTTGGGCTCGGCGAAGAGCGTGAAGGACACCACCGCCTCGCCCTCGAGCTGGTCGCCGCCCACCTGCCCGCAGTCGGCGTACAGGTTGATGGGGGTGATGAACTCGTCCGAGGCGATGACGCCGGAGTCGCGGGCGATGGCCCGCAGGGGCACGTTCTGCTGGGCCAGGGCGCGCACGATGGCGCTCCACGTGCGCTCGTAGGGGGCCGCGATCTCCGTGCGGTAGGGCGGCGGCTGCAGGGGCGACACGTACAGCCGCCCGCAGGCCCCCAGAGCCAGGGCGGCCGCGGCCAGCAGCGTCCTAGCGGTGGTGGTCGATCCCACGGTACGCCTCGATGAACCTCCGCACCCTGCGCTCGTCGAACTCGTCGAAGGCGTCGATCCGCGTCCACGCCGTCAGCGCGATCCGGCTCTTCATGCTGGGGTACGGCGCGAGGATGACGTGCGTGGGATAGCCCTCGACGATCTTGCGCAGCCTGTCCACGAGGTCCGGACACTCGCAGTTGTACTGGACGAGCACCCCGCCGTCCTCCAGGTTGTGGACCTGCAGCTCGGGGGGGATGGGCCGGGTATGGACGCCCCAGGGGGCGATGTAGGACAGGTGCGGGCCCGAAGTCGGCGGATCGGTGTTGTACGGCTCGTGCGGCTCGCTCGCGGTGGCGATGTGGCGGTTGCCCTGGTCCGCCGCCTGCGTGCCTGGCAGGCTGGCCTGCGCCCGGTACGCGAGGTACCCGACCACCGCGGCCGCCACCACCGCGGCCCCGACGGCGGCGGGCCACCACCGCCGTCGCGCCCGTCGCCTCACACGCTTGCCTTCGTCCCGCTTGCCCATGGATCCAGGTGGCGGAAGCGTGTGGGAGTCGAACCCACCTCCAGCTTGTCTAGAGCCGGACACC
>JBBIOF010000515.1:0-2574 GCA_037443505.1 Candidatus Rokuibacteriota bacterium | reverse complement strand
GCCCGCCCGCCGGGCGCGGGGCGCCGCGCGCGGCGCGCCCCTCGGTTGACACCGGTCGGCTCCGGTCAGATAGTGACCGTGGATCGCCCATGACCACGGCGAGCACGGTCGGCGAGCTGCGCGCGAGCGGGTGGCGGCGCAGGTCGGTGAAGCAGGAGCTGCGGGACAACCTGGTCGCGCGGCTCCGGCGGGGCGAGCGCTTCCTGCCCGGCATCGTCGGCTACGACGACACGGTCGTCCCGCAGATCGAGAACGCCATCCTGAGCGGGCAGGACATCGTCTTCCTGGGCGAGCGCGGGCAGGCCAAGACCCGCATGGCGCGCCTCCTGGTGGGGCTCCTCGACGAGGCCGTCCCGGCCATGGCCGGCTGCGAGATCAACGATGACCCCCTGGCGCCCATCTGCCAGGCCTGCCGCCAGCGCCTGGCCGGGGAGGGGGACCGCGCGCCGGTGGTGTGGCTGCCCCGCGACCGGCGCTACGGCGAGAAGCTGGCGACCCCCGACATCACCATCGCGGACCTGATCGGCGAGGTGGATCCCATCAAGGTGGCCCAGGGCCGGTACCTCTCCGACGAGCTCACCATCCACTTCGGGCTCCTCCCCCGCACCCACCGCGGCATCTTCGTGATCAACGAGCTGCCGGATCTGGCCGAGCGCATCCAGGTGGGCCTGCTCAACATCATGGAGGAGCGCGACGTCCAGATCCGCGGCTACAAGGTGCGGCTGCCGCTGGACCTGCTGGTGGTGGCCAGCGCCAATCCGGAGGACTACACCAACCGCGGGCGCATCATCACGCCGCTCAAGGACCGGTTCGGCTCCCAGATCCGCACCCACTACCCGAAGCGCCTGGAGGACGAGATCGCCATCATGGAGGCCGAGCGCACCGTCTTCCCGGCCGACGGCGTGCAGGCCCGGGGCCCGGCCTACATGAAGCAGGTGGTGGCCGAGCTGACCCACCTGGCCCGGCAGTCCCCGGACGTGAGCCAGCGCTCGGGCGTCTCCGTGCGGGTCAGCATCTGCAACTACGAGAACCTGCTGTCCAGCGCCCTCAAGCGGGCCATCCGGCTGGGCGAGCCCCTGGCGGTGCCGCGGGTGAGCGACCTCGGCGCCATCGCCGCGTCCACCACGGGCAAGATCGAGCTGGAGACCGTGGGCGACGGCGGCGAGGAGAAGGTGCTGGCCAGGCTGGTGCAGCGCGCGGTGCTGAACGTCTTCGGCCGGACGTTCGCCCCGGCCGAGCTGGAGAGCGTGGTGCGGGCCTTCCAGGACGGCCTCACCCTGCACGCCTCCGACGCCATGCCGTCGGCCGAGTACGTCCGCCAGGCGGGCGCCGTGCCTGCCCTGATCACCGCGGCGCGCAAGCTGGGCGCCACCGAACCGGCCGACGTCGCCGCGGCCGTGGAGTTCGTGCTGGAGGGGCTCCACCTGTCGCGGAAGCTGAACAAGGACGTCCAGCCCGGGGGCTTCAGGTACCGGGGCTGAGGGGCGGGTCGTGCTGATCCGCTACTCGCGCTGGGACGGCTCGCAGGACCTCCCCGCCCTCGACGCCGACGACCTCCTGGACGCCATGACCGACGACGTCCTCGGCCACGGCGACCCCTGGACCGCGCTGCGGCGCCTGCTGCAGCAGGGCGCGGCGATGCCGGGGGGACGCCGGCTGCCCGGGCTCCGCGACCTGCTGGAGCGGCTCCGCCGGAGCCGCCAGGAGCGGATCGACCGCTACGACCTCGGCTCGAGCCTCGCGGACATCGAGCGCCGGCTCGACCAGGTGATCGCCACCGAGCGCGCGGGCCTCGCCCGCCTGCCCGACGGGCCGGAGCGGAGCCGCCGCGAGCGCGTTCTCGACGCCCTGCCCCCGGACGCGGCGGGGCGGATCCGCCGCCTGCAGGACCACGACTTCGCCGACCCCGAGGCGCAGCGGCTCTTCCAGGAGCTGCTCGACTCGCTGCGCCGGCAGGTGCTCCAGCCGTTCCTCGAGGGCGTGCACCGGGCCCTCGGGAGCCTCGGCCCCGAGGACCTCCGCCGCCTGGCCGACATGCTCCAGGACCTGGAGCGCCTCCTCCGCGAGCGGGCCGAGGGTCGCGAGCCGGACTTCGAGGCGTTCCGCCGGAAGTGGGGGGACCACTTCCCCGGCGCGGACCGCCTGGACCAGCTCCTGGAGCGGATCGGCCGCCAGGCGGCGGCGATGCAGTCGCTGCTCCGGAGCCTCTCGCCCGAGCAGCGCCGCCGGCTCGACGAGGCGCTGCGCGCGCTCTTCCTCCGCGAGGAGCGCCTCGAGGCCGCCATGGCGCAGCTGGCCATGCGCCTGGGCGAGCTGCTGGATCTGGACGAGGCCGCGCGCCGCTACCCGTTCCACGGGCAGGAGGAGGTCACGCTCGGCGAGGCCCTCCGGCTCGTGGACGAGCTGGGCCGGCTGGACCGGCTCGAGGGGGATCTGCGGGGCGTCCGGCGCCCCGAGGACCTGGAGCGGCTCGACCCCGGCGCCGTGGAGCGCCTGCTGGGGGAGGACGCCGCGCGCGACCTGGAGCGCCTCCGGGAGATCGGCCGCAGGCTCGAGGAGGCCGGCTACCTGGAG
>JBBIOF010000514.1:0-2575 GCA_037443505.1 Candidatus Rokuibacteriota bacterium | reverse complement strand
ACCTGTCCCTGGCCCACTCCGACGAGGACCTCGCGCTGACCCGGGCCGCGTTCGAGGACGCGCTGCGCGCCGTCCTGGAGGCGGGCCGGAGCGCGGCCGGCGCCCGCGGCCCCCGGTAGGCAGGCGGCCTACCTCGCCCGCGCGCGTGTGCGCGGCCGCGCCCCGATCACGCTCGCGAGGACGTCCTTCTGAGTCACGATGCCCAGCAGCCGACCGTCGCGGGCCACGATGGGAATGCACCCGACCTTCCGGTCGACGATGAGCCGGGCCAGCTCGCGAACCGGTCGCTCCGGCCGCGCCGTCACCAGCCCGTCCGTGCTCATGATCTCGCTCACGCGGATGTCGAACACACCGCGGACGCTGCCGTCAGGCCGGGTGCGCTCGAAAATCCGCCGGTAATCGCGGTTGGACAGCACGCCGACCAGCCGCCGCTCCCGCATCACCGGCAGATGGCGGATCTCCTCCTGACGCATGATGGCCAGGGCGTCCCAGACGCTCGTATCCGGCGTGACCGTCCTGGGATTCCGCGTCATGACGTCGCGAGCTGTTCGCACCTGTCGCACTCCTGGCTCCTTCGTGCCGCCCAAGGTCGACACATGCACCGCCTACCGGAAACGGACGTTCGCCCCCCCGGCGGCTTCGACGAATTCAGACCCGTCAGGGTCCCGGGGCGCGCCGCGGGACGGGCGCGCTGGGCCCTCGTGCAGTCGGGGCGACCGGCATGGTGAGGCGGAACGTCGTGCCCCGGCCGACCGTGCTCTCGACCGCGATCGCGGCGCCCGGCTGCCGCTCGGTGAGGCCGCGCACGATCGAGAGCCCGAGGCCCGTCCCCTCGGCCTTCGTCGTGACGAACGGCTCCCAGATGCGCTCGAGTTGCTCGGGCGGGATGCCGGGGCCGGTATCGGCCACCTCGATCCGCACCCGTCCACCCTCGGGGCTGGGGTCGAGCCGCGCGGCGAGCGTCAGGACGCCGCCCGTCGCCGCGGCCATGGCCTCCAGGGCGTTGGTGGCCAGATTCACGAGGATCTGCGCCATCTCGCTCCGATCCCCGAGCACCGGCGGCAGGCCGTCCGGCACGTCGACGGCGACCCTCACGCCGCCCGTCCTGGCCTGGTGGCTCACGAGCTCGGCCGCGCCGTCGGGCAGGTCACGGACGTCGAGCGGCACCGGCTCCACCCGGGCAGGCCGGGAGTAGTTCGCCAGGCCCTGCATGATGCGCTTCATCCGCTCCGTGGCCTCCCCCAGGGCTCCGACGGCCTTGCCGAGGACGTGTGCGTCCGGCGGTGCGCCCCGGTCGAGCTGGGCCCGGAGCAGCTGCAGGCGGCCGTGGATCACGGTCAGCGGGTTCCGGAGCTCGTGGGCCACGCCGGCGGCCAGTCGCCCCAGGGCGGCGAGCTTCTCGGTCGCGAGCAGCCGCTCGTTGGAGCGCCGGATCTCGGCCTCGCGCGCACGGAGGGCCTCGGCCATCTCGTCGAAAGCGCCCGCCAGCTGGCCGAGCTCGCCCGCGGAGGCCACGCCGACGCGGGCCGTGAGATCGCCCGCCGCCAGCCGGCGCGTGGCCTCGACCAGGCGCCTGACGGGACGCACGACGAACGCCTCGCCGCCGTACCAGGCCGCGACCGTCGCCAGCAGACCGACCAGGGCGAGGAGCCCGAGATTCCGTGCCAGCAGGCGATCCGCCCCGGTCAGGGCCGCATCCCGTGGAATCCCGACGCTGACGTAGACGTCCCCCGCCTCGCCGCCCTCGAGGAGCGGGACGAAGCCCAGCAGCCGGTGGATGCCGTCCGGGCCCGCTGCCTCGGCGATGCCCCGTCCGCGGGCCCGGACAACCGCGAGGTCGGGCACGTCCAGCAGCGTCTTGCCGACCCAGCGCTCGGGGTGAGGATGGCGGACAAGGACCGTGCCCTGCCGGTCGATGACCGTCAGCGTGGAACCCTCGGGCAGGCGCGCCTCGGCCACCAGCTGGTTCAGGCTCGCCAGGCCGATCGCCGCGAACACGACCCCGCGAGCCGTCCCGTCGTCGTCCACGACCGGGTACGCCACGTTCACCGACGCCTGTCGCGTGACCCGCCCGACCTGGTAGTCGCCCACCGCGAAGTCCCGCGCCGCGAGGGCGCGCCGGACGTAGGCGCGGTCGGCGAGGTTTGTTGGCTCCGGGACGGGCAGGGCGCTGCAGAAGAGTTCGCCGTCGGGCTTGACGGCACCGAGGTTCAGGTAGAGCGGGTACTGCTCGAGGACCCGGGCGAAGAGGCGACTGCAGGGGAGGGACTCGTGCAGGCGCACCTCGCGCAGGTGCGCGAGCGCCACCAGCAGTTCGCGCGCGCCGGCGATGCGGCGTCCCTGGTCCGTGGCCGCCAGGCGCGCCACGCGGAGGGCCGTCGTCTGAACGTCGGCGATCGCCGCCCGGCGCTGCTCCTCGGCCGTGTAAACGATCACGCCCACGGCGGGCAGCAGGGCGAGCGCCACCAGGCCCAGGAGCCGTACTCGGAGGCTGGACACGCGCTTCACGCGCCTTCCCGTTCTCCACGATTATCACGCCGGCACCCGACAGGGGTAGAAATGCAGCGAGCCGGTC
>JBBIOF010000513.1:0-2576 GCA_037443505.1 Candidatus Rokuibacteriota bacterium | reverse complement strand
CCCCGTCGGCTCCCCCGGAGCGCCCGGCCACGCCGGCCCGCCGCCGGGCCGCGCCGGCCCGTCCAGCGAGGCGGCGCAGTCGTCCCACGAGACCTCCCGGCCCGCGTGGCGGCGGCGGAGCCTCTGGTACTCCGCCGTCATCGTGATCCGGTAGAGCCAGGTCCCGAGCGCGGACCGCCCCATGAAGCCGTCGATCTTCCGCGTGGCGGTCCACAGCGCGTCCTACACCACCTCCTCGGCGTCCATCGGGTTTCCGGTGACGTGGATGGCGAGCCGGTAGAGGCGGCCGCGGTAGGACGCGACGAGCGCTTCGACCGCGGCGGCCTCGCGACGCCGCAGGCCCTCGACCAGCCCGGCGTCGCCGTCGAGGCGCGCGGGCCCCACTCGATGTCCGTTCCGGCGATCCGTCATGTCTCGGTCTCTCCCGGTGATCCCTGGAGTGCCGCCCGTCGCGTTGCAACCGGACCACCAACTCCACCGCGCCCCGAAAGTGCGCGAGCCGCCGGACCGAACGCCGGCGGGTACCACCGGAGGCGCCCGGGCGGAAGTCCCCGGCCCGCGTTTCACGTCGAGACACGAGTGTCTCGGAAAGGAACACCGCTGCTGGCACGCGGCGTGCCAGGGACTCGCGTGACGGACCGGAGGAAAAAACGCGTGCGGAGCTTCGCTCGTGAACCCGATCCCCCCGCGGCAGGCATCCGAAGAGGTGGCCGCCCTTCCGCGGCCGAGTCAGGAAAGGAGGACCGTCACCTGATGCAGAAGTTCCTGATCGGTGCGACCGTCACGATCATGAGCGCCGGCGCGTTGCTGCTCGGTGGCTGCGCGGCGACCGGCGGCTGGCAGACGCGATCGAACGGTGAGGAGCCGGCGTCGTACAGCGCGTCGCCCGCGACCTCGGGCCCTTCGCAGCCGGGCCTCGATCCCGGCCTCTACCTGAAGCGCGTTCCGCAGGCCCCGTAGCCGGCGGCCCCACGCGCAGCGAGGGCCGCGGGTTCACCCGCGGCCCTCGCTGGACGCCGTCCCGTGGCGCCGGAGCTCAGTCGTTCCCTCCCTTCTTCCACTTCGGGCCCCTGGCGTGCCCGGGCGGGCCCGCGCCGGGCTTCCTGGCGTGCCCCGGCGGGATCCGGTAGTAGGTCACCGGCACGGCGAGGACGGGTTGCGGGACGCGGTCGCCCGCGATGACGGCCCACGAGGCGGTCGGGCTCGAGGCGTGGAACCAGAGGCCGTTGTGGAAGCTGTAGTACCGGCCCCGGTAGACGAACAGGTTGAAGCTCGCGCCGGGCGCGTAGTACACCGCCGTCCCCGGCACGAGGACGAGCTGCGGCGGTGCGGTGACCACGATGGGCGGTGGAGGCGCCGGAGTGCCGACGCTGATGCCGATGTTCACGTCGGCGTGTGCCGGCTCCGCGAACAGGAGCCGGGAGGTGAGTGCCAGGACCACCGCGGTCTTTTCGGTCATTGGAGTGGGACCTCCTCGGCGGTCCCGCGCTGCATCGGCGGTGCCAGGGCCGGGAATGGTCTTGCGGCAAGGAGTTGGCCCGCCCCCCCGGCTGCGGTGCGTGCCGGGTTGACCCGACCGCCCGCGGGGTGTCACGGCGGCTACTGGAGCACGCGGTCCGCGCGGAGGAGGATCGCCGGGGGGATCGTCAGGTCGAGGAGGCGGGCGGTCGCGAAGCTGACCACCAGCTCGAAGCGCGTCGGCCGCTCGACCGGCAGCTCGCTGGCCCGCGCGCCGTGGAGGATCCGGGCCACGTAGTGGGCGGCGCGGCGCCAGAGGTCGCGCAGGTCGAGCCCGAAGGACATCAGCGCGCCCGCCTCCACGAAGTCGCGCGAAGGGGCCAGCGTGGGCAGGCGGGCCAGCGACGCCAGCTCGCCGATCCGCCGGCGCTCGGCGTGCATCAGGGGCTGCGAGCCGATGACGATGGCGTCCGGGCGGTCCGCCGCGATCCCGGCGAAGATCCCGGGCAGCTCGCCGGCCCGCCGCACCTCGAACCGGCGCAGGGTGAGCGCGAGGCTCCGGGCGGCATGCGCCGTCGCGGTCGTCACCCGGGCGCTGCCGCGCGTGTCGGGCCCGAGGAGGAAGGCCACCCGGGAGAGCCCGGCCACCATTTCCCCGAGCAGCTCGAGCCGCCGCCTGGCGAGCGTCCCGGGATCCCAGGAGAGGCCCGTGATGTTGCCGCCCGGGCGCGTGAAGCTGGCGACGAGGCCGTCGCGCACGGGATCGCTGCTCATGGCCATGACGACGGGGACGGTGGCGGTCGCCCGCTTCAGCGCCGCGTGGGCCTCGTCGTCGGTGGAGACGACGACGTCGGGCCCAAGCCCGACGAGCTCGGCCGCCAGCTCGTCGAGCGTCCGCTCGGGGCCGGCCGCGCGCCACTCGATCTCGAGGTCCCGGCCCTCGAGGTAGCCGCGCTCGCGGAGCCCGTCGAGGAACGCGGCGCGCTGCTTCGCCGCCATTCGCTCACCGGCCGCGTCCGGGCCCGCGAGGTAGCCGACCCGGTGGCGCCGCGGCTCCTGCGAGGCCGCGGTGCCGGCCGCGAGGCAGGCGGCGGCCGCCACGGCGGACGACACCAGCC
>JBBIOF010000512.1:0-2585 GCA_037443505.1 Candidatus Rokuibacteriota bacterium | reverse complement strand
GCCGAGCCGTGGCGCCCCCGCGATCCGGCGATCCATTCACGGCGCCGAGTCCCCTCCGCCCGGAGGGCGGCGCCCGGCGCGCGTCGCAGCCGGGAGGGGCGATCCGCCTCTCCGGGCGCGCCAGGCGGCCCGGCGCCAGCCCGCTCCTGCCGCGTAAGCCCCGCTCAGGTTTGACTTCCCTCCCCCCGGATGCTACGGTCAAGTCACCTGATTCGCGAGTTTCGGACCACGCATGGCCAAGCTTCACCTGATCACGTACGGCTGCCAGATGAACGAGTACGACTCGGAGCGCGTGGCCGGTCTGCTCGGGCGGGAGCGGTACGAGCTGACCGACCGGCCGTCCGAGGCCGACGTGATCCTGCTCAACACCTGCGCTATCCGCGAGAAGTGCGAGGACAAGGTCTACTCCAAGCTGGGTGAGCTGCGACGCCTCAAGGCGGCGCGCCCCGGGCTGGTGATCGGGGTCATGGGCTGCCTGGCCCAGCTCCACCAGGCGGAGATCCGGCGGCGCGCGCCCGTGGTGGACCTGGTGTTCGGCTCGCCGGCCATCGCGCGGGTGGGTGAGCTGGTGGAGCGCGTGCGGCGCGAGGGACGGCCGGTGGTGGAGACGGGCGAGGCGCCGCTGGTGAAGATCACCGCGCGCCCCGCCGGGGCGCCGCGCCTGAAGGCCTACGTGACGGTCATGGAGGGTTGCGAGAAGCGCTGCACGTTCTGCGTGGTGCCCCTCACGCGGGGAAGGCAGCGCAGCCACCCGCCCGCCTCGGTGCTGGCCGAGGTGCGGGAGCTGGCGGCGGAGGGGTGCCGCGAGGTGACCCTCCTGGGACAGACCGTGGAGATGTACGGCCGCGACCTCGACCCGCCCACGGACCTGGCCGCGCTCCTGGAGGCCGTGGCCGGCGTGGCCGGGATCGAGCGCATCCGGTTCACGACCTCGAACCCGTTCAACTTCACCTCGCGCCTGGTCCGCGCGATCCGCGACGTCCCCCAGGTGTGCGAGTGGGTGCACCTGCCGCTGCAGTCGGGCTCCGACCGCGTGCTGGCGCGGATGAACCGCGGCTACACGCGGGCGCGGTACCTCGAGCTGGTCGCCGAGCTGCGCGAGACCGTGCCCGGCGTGGCTCTCAGCACCGATCTCATCGTCGGGTTCCCCGGCGAGACCGAGGAGGACTTCGAGCAGACGCTGGAGATGGTGGAGCGGGTGGGCTACGACAACGTCTTCGCGTTCCGCTACTCGCCGCGGCCCGGCACGCCGGCGGCTGCGATGCCCGACCAGGTGCCGCCGGCGGTGAAGGCCCAGCGGAACGCCCGGCTGCTCGAGGTCGCCGGCCGGGTGGCGGGCGATCGTGCCCGCCGGCTGGCGTGGCAGGTGGTCGAGGTCCTGGTGGACGGGCGCTCCCGCAAGGATCCCGGCGAGCTGCAGGGGCGGACGCGCTGCAATCGCGTCGTGAACTTCCAGGGGCAGGGGCGGGCGGCGGTGGGCGAGCGGGTGCCGATTCTCGTCACGGAGGTTCTGCCCCACAGCCTGCGCGGGACGCTCGCCTCGCTACCGGAGGACGCCGTATGTTTGTCGAGATGAAGGTGCGCGGGCTCGCGCTGGATCCGCTGTCCAACATGCCGATCATCATCCTCCGCGACGAGGAGGACAAGCGGTCGCTGCCCATCTGGGTGGGGATCTTCGAGGCCAACGCCATCGCCCTGGAACTGGAGAAGATCTCCACGCCCCGGCCGATGACGCACGACCTGATCAAGAACATCCTGGAGGCCATCGACGCCCGGGTGCTCAAGGTCATGGTGACGGACCTCAAGGAGAACACGTTCTACGCGGTGCTGCACCTCCAGGTGGGCGGGACCGAGTACACCGTCGACTCGCGGCCGTCCGACGCCATCGCGCTGGCCCTGCGCGTGGCCGCCCCCATCTACGTGGACGAGGACGTCGTCCGCAAGGCCAAGAGCCTCGAGGTGACGACCCGGGAGGCCGAGACGGTGAAGGCCGATGATCCCGAGAAGATCCGCGAGTGGCTCGGGAGCATCAAGCCGGAGGACTTCGAGAAGTTCGGCAAGGCGTAGCGGACGGGCCGCGGTGCGCGTCGCGCTCTTCACCAATAACTACCTGCCGTTCTGCGGCGGCGTCACCACCTCGGTCGAGACCCTCCGCCGGGGGCTGGAGGGACGGGGCCACGAGGCCTGGATCTTCGCGCCGCGGTTCCCGGGCGCTGCCCGCGACGCGGGGCGGGTCATCCGCTACCCGTCGATCCCCGCGGCCACCTACCCGGAGTTCGCCATCGCCGTCCCCTTCGCGCCCGCCATCGCGCGGCGGGTGCGCGCCCTCGACTTCGACGTCTTCCACGCGCACCACCCGTTCCTGCTGGGGCCGGCCGCGCGGCGCCTGGCCCGGCGGCAGGGCCGGCCGCTGGTCTTCACGTACCACACGCGCTACGACAAGTACGCCCACTACGTCCCGGTGCGCCGGAGCCTGGTCGAGGCGCTGGCCGTGCGGCTCAGCACCGCCTGCGCCGCGCGGGCCGACGCGGGGATCGCGCCCTCGGCGCTGGTGCGCGAGGAGCTGCGCGTCCGCGGCGTCCGCG
>JBBIOF010000511.1:0-2587 GCA_037443505.1 Candidatus Rokuibacteriota bacterium | reverse complement strand
CTCGGTCCTCCTCCTCGCCGCCGCCGGCGCCGACGTGGCCGCCGCACGCCGGGCGGCGCTGTTCCTGGGCGATCTCTCGGCCGTCGCGCAGGTGGCGCTGGCGGGCGGCCCCGCCGCGCTGGCGTCCGCCGAGCCACGGCTCTTCGTCCCCCTGCTGCCCATGCTGGCAGAGACCGCCGCGGACTTCGAGGAGGTCCTGGCGGCCCACCGCGGCCGGACCGCGCTCGAGTACAAGTACGACGGCGCGCGTATCCAGCTCCACGCCGCCACAGACCGCGTGGCCGTCTGGAGCCGGCGGCTCAGCGACGTCACCCGCAGCCTGCCGGACGTGGTGGCGATCGCCCGCCGGGACCTGTCGGGGCTGCCCGTGATCCTGGACGGCGAGGTGGTCGCCCTCGACGCCGGCGGTCGCCCGCTGCCGTTCCAGGAGCTGATGCGGCGCTTCCGCCGCGTGCACGGCGTCGCCCGGGCCGCCGCCGAGCTGCCGCTGGGGCTCCACTTCTTCGACTGCCTCCTGGCCGAGGGCCGTTCCCTGATCGACGAGCCCTGCGAGCGTCGCTGGGCGGCGCTGGAGCGGGTGACCGGCGGCCGCTACCTGGCCGAGCGGTCGGTCGTGACCACGGTGGAGGACGCCGAGGCGTTCCGGAGCCGGGCGCTCGGGGCGGGCCACGAAGGCGTCGTCGCCAAGGACCTGGCGTCGGCGTACGAGCCGGGCAGCCGCGGCAAGCGCTGGTTGAAGCTGAAGGCGGCCGAGACCGTGGACTGCGTGGTCGTCGCCGCCGACCGCGGCTCGGGCCGGCGGGTCGGATGGCTGTCGAACTACCACCTGGCGGTGCGCGACGGTGAGGGCTGGGCCGAGGTGGGCAAGACCTTCAAGGGGCTCACCGATGCCGGCTTCGCGGCCATGACCGAGCGCCTGTGGGCGCTGGCCGTCGCCGACGATGGCTTCACGGTGCGGGTGCGGCCCGAGGTGGTCGTCGAGGTCGAGTACAACGAGATCCAGCGGAGCCCCACCTATCCCTCGGGCCTCGCCCTGCGCTTCGCCCGCATTGCCCGCGTCCGCGACGACAAGGCGCCGGGGCAGGCCACCACGCTCGAGGAGCTGCGCGGCCTCTACGAGCGCCAGTTCAGGACGCGGGGACGCATGGTGTAAACTGCCTCGCGCCATGACCCAGCGGGTCTCCACGGGCATCCCCAGGCTCGACGAGATGCTGGGCGGCGGCCTGCTGCCCGGCACGCTCACCGTGGTCTACGGCGCCACCGGCATCGGCAAGACGCACCTCGGGCTCACCTTCGCCCACCACGGCCTGGTCGCTGACGGCGCCCGCGGCATCGTGCTGGACATGAACGCGCGCGGCGACTCCCAGCAGCACGACGAGTACGCGGCGCGCCTGTTCGGCTGGCAGCTGCGCGAGTGGACCCACACGGTCACCCCCATGGCCGACCCGTACCCGCCGGCCCAGCAGATGGAGGCGCACTACTCCAACGCGCTGCGGTGGGTGGGGCGCGTCCGGGACTTCCAGGTGCCCACCGCCGACGGCGGCTGGGAGTTCGACTGGAACTGGAAGGCCGCGTACAACCACGCGCTCTACACCGTGCGACCGTTCATGTACTTCCACTTCAGCGCGGGCGCGCGCCGGGTCGTGGTGGACGGCGTGGAGCCCATGGACCAGCCCGCCGACTCCATCCAGTTCTACATGTTCGACGACGTCTACCACACCATCGTCCACCGGGACGCCGAGACGCTGGGGATGGAGATCTGCATGCCGGTGTGGAAGCACCGGGAGTTCATCGAGGCCCACCGCTACGACCACGGTCGGATCAACACGCTGCTGCTGGTCACCACCGAGGAGATCCGTCTCGACGACATCCTGGCCCGCAGGGTGGCCACCGGCGACATCGGCGCCACCGCCAACACCATCCTGGTCATGGGCACCGAGCGCGTGGGCCAGCGCGTGGCCCGCATGCTGGCCGTGGTCAAGCACCGCGGCAGCCCCATGAGCGACGAGATCGTCGAGTACCGCATCGGGGCCAAGGGCCTCGAGATCGGCTGACGCGGGCGCCCCGGACCCGCCCCCGGCTCGCTCCCCTCCGCGAGTCCTGCTTGAATGGGGTGGGAGGTCGGCCCTGGCACACCTGAGCCTCGAGCAGCTGACGCCGCTCCAGACGACCCTGCTGCGCGCCGTCGCCGCCGCCGGCGGCGACCGGAACGGCGCGGTGCTGGTGGGCGGCGCGGTACGTGACGTGCTCCTGCGGCGCCGGGACGGTGCCGGCGGGCGCGACGTGGACGTGACCGTGGCGGCCGGCGCCATGGAGACCGCCCGCCGCGTCGCCGACCGCCGGGGCGGCGCCTTCGTGGTCCTGGACGCCGAGCGAGGCGCGGCCCGCGTGGTGGTGTTGGGCGCCGACTGTCCGGCAGCAGATGCGGCGGTGGTGGAGCGCGCGTTTCGCGCCCTGGGCGAACGGCCGGTGGTCTTCGGACCGGCCGTGGATGGCGGTTACTACCTCGTGGGTCTGAGACAGCCATGCCCCGGCCTTTTCCAAGGGATTCGCTGGGGCTCCGACACGGTGCTGCAGGATTCCCTGG
>JBBIOF010000510.1:0-2589 GCA_037443505.1 Candidatus Rokuibacteriota bacterium | reverse complement strand
CGCGTGCCGAGGCGCTGCTGGCGTGGCGGCCGCCCGCCCGGCTGTCCGTCCGGGCGCCCCGCCTGGCCTGGATCCAGAGCCTGACGGCCGGGGCCGAGCAGTGGCTCGGGGACCCCGGGGTCCCCACCGGGGCCGTCCTGACCTGCGCGCGGGGCGTGCACCGCGTGCAGATGCCCGAGAACATCCTGGCCGCGCTCTTCTTCGTGACCAAGGATCTGGGCGGCATCGCGCTCGACCAGCGCGCCCGCCGCTGGCGTCGCCGGGTGCCCGACGTCCTGGCCGGCAAGACCCTCGGCATCCTCGGGCTGGGTACCATCGGGGCCGAGGTCGCCCGCAAGGCAGCCGCGCTCGAGCTGCGGGTCATCGGGACGCGCCGCACGCCCGCACCCGTCCCCCACGTCGATCGCGTCCTCGGTCCCGACGGCACGGCGGAGGTGCTGGCCGCGGCCGACTACCTGCTGCTCCTCCTGCCCTCCACGCCGGAGACCCGGGGTCTCCTGAACCGCAAGACGCTGGCGCTGATGAAGCCGACCGCGTACCTCCTCAACTTCGGCCGCGGGGACCTGGTGGTCGCCGAGGACCTGGTCGAGGCGGTCAGGGCCCGCCGCCTCGCCGGCGCCGTCCTGGACGTCTTCACCCGCGAGCCGCTGCCCGACGACTCGCCGCTGTGGAGCACCGAGGGCATCGCCGTCTTCCCCCACGTGGGCGGGCACCATCCGAACCGCGACGCCATCGTCGCGGAGCTGTGGGTGGAGAACCTCCGGCGCTGGGAGGCGGGCCATCCGCTCCTGCACGTGGTGGATCGCGCCCGGGGATACTGAGGTGACCCGGAGCCTGGGGCCCGCGCTCCCTCCCGCACTGGTCGAGCGCTTCTCGCAGCGCGACCTGCGCGAGCGGCTGGGCCTCGTCCTGCCCTTCGTGACGGTGGACGCCGAGGGCCGGCCACACCCGATGCTCGTCTCGTACGTCGAGGTGCGCGCCCACGACGCCCGCACGCTGGGCCTTGTCATCGGCGCACGGAGCCGGAGCGCGCGCAACCTGGTGGAGCGCGGGACCGGCACGCTGATCGTCGTCGAGCCCGACGCCGTCGTCTACGTCAAGACGCGGGCGGTGGACGGCCCGCTCCCGGTGGAGGGCGGGGGCGAGCTCGGGCTGGGCTACTTCCTCCTGGAGGTGGAGGAGACCCTGGAGGACGCGGCGGCGGACTGGGAGGGCGGGATGCGCATCACGCAGCCCACGCGCTACGCCCCGGCGCCCACGCTGGAGGAGCCGTGGGCGCGCGCCACGCTGGCCGCCCTGGCGGCCCCCCGGGCGCGCGCCTGAGCGCCGGGTTACCTCGCCTCGTCCGGCTCCCGGTACCGGCCGATGGTCACCTCGACCTCGGTCTCCCTGCCCTCGCGGAGCACCAGGATCTTCACCTTCCGGCCCACCGGCGTCGTCGCCACGATGCGCTGGAGGTCCCGCGGCGTCTCCAGGCGCGTACCGTCCACCGCGACGATCACGTCGTTGGGCTTCACGCCCCCGCGGTCGGCGGGCTCGCCCGGCATCACGGAGCGGATCAGGACGCCCCTGGGCTCGCGGAGCTTGAGGCGGCCCAGGTCCTCCTCGTCCACCTCGCTGATGCTCACGCCGAGCCAGCCCCACTCCACGCGCCCCTTCGCCAGGAGCTGCGGCACGAGCATCCTCACCAGGCTCGCGGGGATGGCGAAGCCGATGGACCCGTTGCGGGCGGCCATGCTGTTGACCCCGATCACCTCGCCGGCCATGTTGACCAGGGGACCGCCCGAGTTCCCGGGGTTCACGGCCGCGTCCGTCTGGATGAAGTCGAAGCCCGGCGCGGCCACGGTCAGCGGCGAGCCCTTGCGGCTCACGATGCCGAACGAGACCGTGTGCTCCAGGCCGAACGGGTGCCCGAGGGCCATCACGAACTCGCCGACCCTGACGCGGTTGGAGTCACCCAGCGGCAGCGTCGGCAGGTCCTTCACGCCGTCGATCCGGAGCAGGGCGAGGTCCACCCGGTTGTCCCGGCCCACCACCTTCGCGGTGAACCGCCGGCCGTCGAAGAGCCGGACCCGGGCCGTCGCGACGCCGTCCACCACGTGGGCGTTCGTCACGATCAGGCCGTCGGGCTCGATCACGAAGCCCGAGCCCGAGCTGCGGCGCGGCTCCTGCGGGTCGTGCGGGTCGTCGGCGGCCGGTGGGCCCTCCCGGCGGACCGACACGTGGACCAGCGCCGGCTTGAGCCGCTCGGCCAGGTCGGCGAGCAGGTCGTTGAACCGCTGCAGTTCTGGCGCGGCGGTCGCCCTGATGGTGGACGACTCCGCGGAGGCGCGGGGCGGGGCCACCAGGCCGGAGCCGGCGGCGATGGCCAGGGCCAGGGCGGCGACGACGGCACGGGCGCGCGAGACAGCCATGAAGTACCTCCTGGGTGTCACGAGTATAGCGCGTCGCCCAAGTCCGGCGGGCCGCGGGCGGTTCCGCCCCGCCGGGCGCCCCTGAATCCCCCGGAAACTTGACACTTCCTGCCCGGGAGCACTAATGACTCTCGCAGAATATGTTAAAGGTCATGTCAGAAGCTAAGGCCCGCGT
>JBBIOF010000509.1:0-2594 GCA_037443505.1 Candidatus Rokuibacteriota bacterium | reverse complement strand
GTCCGTGCCGAGGCGCTGCAGGTACGCGATCAGCGCCACGATCTGCCGATCCTCCAACCCGGCCGGCCCGCCCTGCCGGGCGATCTCGGCCGCGATTTCCTGCGCCTGTGCCCGCGCGGCCTCCGAGGCCCGTCGCACCTCCTCGGGCCCGTAGGGCACGCCCGCCGCGGCCTGGGCGGCGACCCTCCTCGGGATCGCGCCGAAGTCGAGGGGCGCGCGCAGCAGCCACGGGTAGCCGGGCATGATCGACTGCGGCGTGACCGAGCGCGGATCCTCCATGTGCCGGACGTGCCAGAGGTGGGGGTACTTCCCGCCGATCCGCTCGAGGTCCGGGCCGATCCGGCGCGAGCCCCACAGGAACGGATGGTCGTAGACGAACTCGCCCGGCTTGCCGTACTCGCCGTACCGCACGGTCTCCGCCCGGATCGGACGGACCATCTGGGAGTGGCAGCTGATGCACCCCTCAGCCACGTAGATGTCCCGCCCGGCCAGCTCCAGCGGCGTCCAGGGCCGCACGGCGGCGATGGAGGGAACGTTGGAGCGGACCAGGAACATGGGGACGATCTCGAACAGCGACGCCGTGACGACGGCGACCCCCACCCAGGCGGAGAAGGTGACGGGGAGGCCCTCCCAGCGGCGGTGCCAGCCGGCGGCCGCTAGGCGCCGGACCAGCGAGCCCCCGGCGGGCGCCGGTGCCGGGAGCGCGGGCGCGAGAGCCGGGGCCTCCTGCACCGACTCCGCGTAGCGGGCGGGCCGCCCGCGCCACGTCTTGAGCACGTTGAAGGCGCAGAGCAGGATGCCCAGGATGTAGAGCCCGCCGCCCACCGCGCGCACCCAGTACATGGGGAGGAGGCGGACGGTGGTCTCGACGAAGTCGGGATAGGCCAGGCGCCCGGTCTCGTCGAACGCCCGCCACATGAGACCCTGCGTGAGGCCCGCGGCGTAGATGGGGACGATGTACAGCAGGATGCCGACGGTGCCGATCCAGAAGTGGGCCTCGGCCAGCTTCCGGCTCCACAGGTCGCGCTGGAACAGGCGCGGGGCCAGCCAGTACACCATGCCGAACGTGAGGAACCCCACCCAGCCCAGTGCGCCGGCGTGGGCGTGGGCGATGGTCCAGTCGGTGTAGTGGGACAGCGCGTTGACGCTCTTGATGGAGAGCACCGGGCCCTCGAACGTCGACATCCCGTAGAACGTGACGGCGACGACGAAGAACTTGAGGATCGGGTCCTCGGTGACCCGGTGCCAGGCGCCCCGAAGGGTGAGCAGGCCGTTGACCATGCCGCCCCAGGAGGGCATCCACAGCATGATGGAGAAGAGCATCCCGAGGGTGGAGGCCCAGGCGGGCAGCGCCGTGTAGTGGAGGTGGTGCGGCCCGGCCCAGATGTAGATGAAGATCAGGGCCCAGAAGTGCACGATGGACAGCCGGTAGGAGAAGACCGGCCGCCCCGCCGCCTTGGGCATGAAGTAGTACATGAGACCGAGGAACGGCGTCGTGAGGAAGAAGGCGACCGCGTTGTGGCCGTACCACCACTGCATGAACGCGTCCTGCACGCCCGCGTAGATCGAGTAGCTCTTCCAGAGGCCGGCCACCACCGTGAGGTTGTTGAAGATGTGCAGGATGGCGATGGCGACCAGCGTGGCGATGTAGAACCACAGGGCGACGTAGAGGTGCCGCTCGCGCCGGCGCGCCACGGTGCCGAAGAAGTTCACGGCGAAGACCACCCACACGAGCGCCACCGCCACGTCGATGGGCCACTCCAGCTCGGCGTACTCCTTGGACTGCGTGATGCCCAGCGGCAGCGTGAGGGCGGCAGCGACGATGATGGCCTGCCACCCCCAGAAGTGCACGCGGCTCAGGACATCGCTCCACATCCGCGCCTTGAGCAGGCGCTGGGCCGAGTAGTAGACGCCGGTGAAGATGGCGTTGCCGGCGAAGGCAAAGATCACCGCATTGGTGTGCAGCGGACGCAGGCGGCCGAAGGAGAGCCACGGGACGTCGAAGTTCAGCGCCGGCACCACCAGCTGGAGCGCGATGACCAGGCCCACCAGCGTGCCGACCGCGGCCCACGCGATCGTCGCGAGCAGGAACATGCGGACGATGGCGTCGTCGTAGACGAAGCGTTCCACGCGATTCACAGGTCGTCGTCCTCCCGCGGCGCCCGGGGCAACAGGGACTTACCGCACCGTTTTCGTCCAGATTCAATGCGCTTGTGAATGGAGGAACAATCTGATCGACGCCTTATTTTTCTGGAGCTTATGACGGGGCGACGGGCGCCCGTCCGGGGGCTCTCAAGGCTGGAGGTCGAACTCTACGCGCGCCGTCCCGGCCGCCTCCACCAGGGGGACCCGCCGCACCGAGCCCCTGAGGCGCCCGGGGTCGATCCCGCGTGCGGCGAGCTGGCCTCGGACCGCCTCCAGACGGCGCGCGCCGAGGTCGCGCGGCGCGTCGGCCGGCACCTCCTCCGCGGCGGCCAGCTCGCCGACGATCGCCTCCAGGGCCGTCGGCGGCTGGCGGTCGGGCCACCGCTCGCGGTACTCGCGGCGCGCCGCCTCCAGCAGGTCGCCGCCGGCGGAGCCCGGCCGGCCGGCGA
>JBBIOF010000508.1:0-2596 GCA_037443505.1 Candidatus Rokuibacteriota bacterium | reverse complement strand
GTGGGCGACGTCGTGGGCGCCATGCGCCTGCACGGGTGGGCGGAGGCGGCCCTCGTGCTGGCGCTGGCCGCCTTCCTCTGCGTGCTGGTCACCACGCTCCTCCAGCGCAACCGGGAGGCGTTCGAGCGGGCCCGCCTCCTGCCGCTCCTCGAGGACGGCCCGGCGGTGGCCGACGCCCCGGCGCCGGGGCCCGCGGCCGCGCAGGCCCGGGTGGACACGCCACACCGGAGAGGGACCAACTCATGAACAGCTCCGCGACGAGCACGGGCGAGCGGGACCGGCTGCTCGACCACGAGTACGACGGCATCCGGGAGTACGACAACCCGCTGCCCGGGTGGTGGGTGTACCTGTTCTACGCCACGATCGTCTTCTCCCTGGGGTACTTCGCGTACTACGAGCTGGGCCCCGGGCCCTCGATCCTCGCCCGCTACGAGGAGGAGGTCCGCCTGGCGGCGGCACGGGAAGGTGCCCGCCCGGCCCCGGCCGACGCCGTGAGCGAGGAGGCGCTGCGCGCCCTGGCCCAGGACCGGACGGCGATGGCCGGCGCCCAGCAGGTCTTCACCGCGCGCTGCGCGGCCTGCCACGGCCCGGCGGGCCAGGGGCTGATCGGCCCCAACCTCGCCGACGACTACTGGATCCACGGCACGGGCCGGCTCACGGACATCCTGAAGGTCGTCTCGGACGGGGTGCCCGACAAGGGCATGGTGCCGTGGAAGGGCGTGCTGAAGCCCGGCGACCTCCACGCGGTCGCCGCGTACGTGGGCACGCTCCGGGGCACGACGCCGCCGAACCCGAAGCCGCCCCAGGGGACGAAGGTCTCCGAGGCGCCGCCGCTCCTCGCGCGCAGCCCCGGACGATGAGCGACACGCTGGTGGCGCCGCCGGCGCCCGAGCGGGTCCTGCCGACGCTCAACCTCGACGGGACCCGCCGCTGGCTCCGCCCGACGCTCTCCCCCGGCCGGTTCCACCGGCGCCGCCGGGCCCTCGCCTGGGCGCTGATCGCGGTGTTCACGGCGATCCCGCACCTGCGCGTGGGCGGCCGGCCGCTCGTCCTGCTGGACGTCGCGCGCCGCCAGTTCACGCTGTTCGGGACCACCTTCCTGCCCACCGACACGGTGCTCCTGATGCTCCTGCTGGTGGGAATCTTCCTCGCGATCTTCCTGCTCACCGCCCTGTGCGGCCGCGCGTGGTGCGGCTGGGCGTGCCCCCAGACGGTCTACATGGAGTTCGTCTACCGGCCGCTGGAGCGCCTGGTGGAGGGCGGCCGGCGCGAGCAGGAGCGGCTCGACCGGAGCCCGCTCCATCCCCGCCGCCTGCTCAAGCACGCCCTCTTCCTCCTGGTCTCCATGGTCCTCGCCCACACCTTCCTCGCCTACTTCGTGGGCATCGACCGCCTCCGCGACTGGATCGGCCGCTCGCCGCTGGAGCACCCCGCCGCGTTCCTGGTGATGGCCGGCGCCACCCTGCTCATGCTCCTCGACTTCGGCTGGTTCCGCGAGCAGGTCTGCATGGTGGCCTGCCCGTACGGCCGGTTCCAGTCGGTGCTGCTCGACCGCCGGTCGCTGATCGTGGGCTACGACGCGCGCCGGGGGGAGCCCCGGGGCACGTACCGCAGGCGCCGGGAGAAGCCCGAGGCGCCCTGGGGGGACTGCATCGACTGCGGCGCGTGCGCCGCCACCTGCCCCACCGGCATCGACATCCGGGACGGCCTGCAGATGGAGTGCATCCACTGCACCCAGTGCATCGACGCCTGCGATGCCGTGATGGACAGGACCGGCCGGCCCCGGGGCCTGATCCGCTTCACGTCGGTGGCGGGCCTCGCCGGGGAACCGCGGCGGCTGCTCCGGCCGCGGGTCGTCTTCTACCCGCTGCTCCTGGTCCTGGTCTGGGGCGCGCTGGCGCTCGCCCTGGCCCGGCGCGCGCCCGCCGAGATCACGGTGCTGCGCGGGCCCGGGAGCCCCTTCACCGTCCTGCCGTCGGGCGAGGTCTCCAACCAGGTACGCGTCAAGGTGGTGAACCGCACGGCCGACGACCACCGGTACCGGATCGACCTGGTGGACGCCCCCGGCCTGCGCGTGGTCGCTCCCGACAACCCGCTGGCCGTGGCCGCCGGCGGCTCCGCAACGGCGACGGTCTTCGTCACGGCACCCCCGGGCGCCTTCCCGGGTGGCCGGCGCGACGTCCGCTTCCGGGTGGACGACGGCGCCGGATTCAGCACCGAGGCGCGCTACCGGCTGCTCGGCCCCGAGGGCGCGGCTCCCGGGCGGGAGGGATCGTGATGCGCGCCGGCCGCCTCTGGCCGCTGGCGATTGCGGCCCTGCTGGCCGGGTCCGTGGGGGCCCACGTCGTGCTCGTCGTCGTCGCGACGCGTGACCCCTCGTTCGCCGTGGAGAAGGACTACTATCGCAAGGCGCTCGCCTGGGACGAGACGATGGCCCAGGAGCGCAGGAACGCCGAGCTGGGCTGGTCGGCGGACGTCACGGTGGCCGCCGGGGGCCGCGGCGGGGGCGTCGTGACCGCGCGGATCACCGACCGCGGAGGTCGGCCGGTCGAGGGTGCGCGGGTGGCGGTGGAGGCGCTCCACAACGCCCGGGCGG
>JBBIOF010000507.1:0-2602 GCA_037443505.1 Candidatus Rokuibacteriota bacterium | reverse complement strand
TGCCGCGACGCGCCGGTCGATGTCGCCCATGAGCGCCAGCAGGTCCGGATCGGGCCGGTAGACGTCACGGGCGAAGAACACCATCACGCCGATCACGTCGCCGTCCACCCGGACCGGACAGGCCACGGCCGCGTGCAGCCCCGCCGAGGTGACCAGGGCGGTGCGCAGGAACCTGGCATCGGCTGCCGTGTTCTCGACCCACTCGGGCCGGCCGCTCGCCCACGCGCGTCCCGGCAATCCCTGTCCGGGAGCCAGGACGATTGCCCGGCTGACCCGCTCGAACTCCTCCAGGCCGAGGTCCTGCACGCAGACCATCGTGTCCCAGCGCAGGACGCCCGCGTCCCGGTCGATCCGCCACCACTCGCCGAGTTCCCACCCCACCCCGCGGCAGACCGCGTCCAGCAGTCGCGGGATCGCCTCCGCGACCGCCGGCGCCCCGGCCAGGGCCTCCTCGATGGCCAGGAGCGTGGCGACCCGACGGCTCGCCCACTTCTCCGCGGTGACGTCGCGGACCTGCATGATGCCGCCGCGGAGCGTGCCGGCCGCGTCGTGCCACGGCGCTGCCGTCACCTCCACCCAGATCACATGCCCCGCGCGGTGGATGAAGCGCACCACGCGCTGAGAGCGCTCCGGCCCGCCCGCCAGCAGCCGCAGCCGCTCGGCCCGCTCGGCGGCGAGGTCTTCCGGGTGCACGAGCCCGTCGAGCCCGAGCCCGATGAGGTCGCGGTCTCCGTAGCCGGTCATGGAGCAGAGCGCCCGGTTCACCAGCACCCAGCGGCCCTGCGGGTCGAGGAGGGCCATGCCCACCGGCCCGTCCTCGAAGGCGCGGCGGAACCGCTCGTCGCTCTCCCGGAGCGCACGCACCGCCGCCCGCTCCGCCGTGACGTCCGTCATGACGCCGCGCCAGCCCGTGACCGTGCCGTCGCCACCCTGCACGGCGCGGGCCGTCTCGTGCACCCACACCTCCCGCCCTCCGGCCGCGCACAGCCGGTACTCCAGCGCGAGGTCGCCGCCCTCGCCGACGGCCCTCGCCCACTCGCGCTCGGCCCCTTCCCGGTCCTCGGGGTGGACCAGCGACAGCCAGAACCCCGGGTCCTCCAGCCAGCGCTCGACGGGATGGCCGAGGAGCGCCTCCACGCGCTCGCTGACGAAGGAGAACCGCCGATGGCCGGGCGCGTCGTCCCTCGCCGGGGGCGCCGCCTCCCAGACCACGGCGTCCAGGTTCTGGACCAGGTCGTACCACCGGCGGCGGGCCGCTTCCGCTTCCGCGGTCGCCCGGGACGCGCGCTCGAATGCCTCGGCGTTGCCGATGGCGACGGACGCGTGGTCGGCGAGGCGCAGCAGCACCGCCTCGTCGCGGTCGGTGAAGGGTCGCCGCTGGCGGCGGTTCACGTAGAGGAGCCCGTCGATGCGGTCCCCGGTCCGGATGGGCACGACCAGCTCGCTCACGTGTCCCTCGGCGAGGGCCACCGCGTCGAAGGTCCGGGTGATCCTGGGATCCACGAGGTAGTCGTCCGTGCGGAAGGGCCGACCCGACTGGAGCACCAGCCCCCCGGCGCCCTCGCCCGGCCGGATCCGGAGGCCCTCGTAGGCGCCGGTGCGGGCCCCGACCCAGTAGCGGTTCCGGAGCACCACGCCGTCGGCGCTCGTCTCGCGGAGGGCGACGCGAGCCGCGTCGGCTCCGCACAGAGCCCGCGCCGCCTCGGCCACCCGGGAGAGCACGGTCTCGAGGTCGAGCGACTCCGCCATCTCCCGGAGGAGTCCCGCCATCACCTCGGCTTCCCGGCCGCGGCGCGTGGCCTCCTCGTACAGGCGGGCGTTGCGGATGGCGATGGCCGAGTGGGCAGCGAAGGATTCCAGGAGGGCACGGTCGTCCGGCTCCAGCCGGAGCGGGGCTTCTGCGCACAGCGCCAGCACACCGGCCAGCGCTCCGTCCGCGATGATGGGGGCGCCCACGAAGCTCCGCAGGCCCGCCTCTCGCCAGCACGCCAGGTTGACGGCGCGGCCGTCCGCGAAGACGTCCGGCACCTCCAGGATCCTCCTGTGAACCGCCACCCACCCGACCAGGCCTTCGCCGGGCGCCAGCACCTCCCCGTCGAGAACGGAGCCGGCCCGCGGGCCCGAGGCGCCGCGGAACGCGAGCCGCCGGCCGTCCTCGCTGGCGACCCACACGCCGGCGAAGGCCGCGCGCATCAGGTCGCACGCCGCGCCCACGATGGTGTCGAGCACCTGGCAGGTGTCGAGCGATCCCGAGATGGTCTGCGCGACCCGGGTGAGCGCCGCCAGGCGCCCGGCCCGCGCATCCAGGGCCTCGTGGAGGCGGACGTTCTCCAGGGCCAGCGCCGCCTGGTCCGCGACCGCCAGGAACCTCCACAGCTCGGTGTCGGGGAGCCGGCGGGAGCCCGTCACGCCCACCACCACGGTCCCGGTCACCTTGCCCGCAGCCAGCAGGGGCGCGGCGACGACGGACCGCTCGCCCTCGACCCGCCGGGAAGCCTCCGACGTGCGGAGCCTGCGGTCCTGTGCCGGGACGCGCGACCAGACGGGCATCGCGCCGCGCACCGCGAGCCCGGCGACCCCCTCGTCCGCCGGCCGCGCGGTG